>DEUP01000010.1:62434-86320 GCA_002362625.1 Clostridiales bacterium UBA3259 | reverse complement strand
TTTGTAATTCAGACAGCAATCAATGCGTAGCTTGCTTACTTCTTTTCCTTCACCAGGAAGATTGCCGCCAGAGAGCTAATGAGCAGCAGATAGGGATAGAACAGGTACTTCATGATCTGGAAGGCGGACAGGGAAATCCCCATCTCCGCCGTGGTGGAAATCGCCACCAGCATCTGAGCGCCGTAGGGGATGATCCCCTGGAAGATGCAGGAGAAGGTATCCAGGAGGCAGGCCGTCCGCTGGGGTGTGATGCCGTATTCCTGGCTCATTTCCCTGGCGATGGGGTTGGCCATGACGATGGCAACGGTGTTGTTGGCTGTGGCAATGTCCATGGCCCCTACCAGCAGGCCCATACCCAGCTGGCCGCCCTTCTTGCCCTTGAACAGGCTCTGAATGAAGCTCAGCAGCGCGTCAAAGCCGCCGTAGACCCGGATGAGAGAGCACATGGCGGCAACCAGGATGGCGACCATACTGGTCTCGAACATGCCGGCCGCGCCAGACCCCATGCTGGCGAGCAGCTCCGTGGCGGCAGTCTGGCCGGTGGCCAGCATAATGATCGCGCCGGAGACAATGCCAATGAGCAGCACCACAAACACATTGATGCCCGCAATGCCGCCGGTCAGCACCAGCACATAGGGCAGGATTTGCAGCAGGTTGTAGCTTTCCACAATGGGCGTGGTGTCGTGGCCCAGGGTGAGAATCAGGATCAGCACCAGGGTGGCCACGGCGGCGGGCAGGGCGATCCAGAAGTTTCCCCGGAACTTATCCTGCATGGCGCAGCCCTGGCCGTTGCAGGCGGCAATGGTGGTGTCGGAAATGAAGGACAGGTTGTCGCCGAACATAGCGCCGCCTACGATGCTGCCTACGCACAGGGCCACGGGGAAGCTGGAAGCCTGGGCCACCTCCACGGCAATGGGGGTGATCAGGGTGATGGTGCCGACGGAAGTGCCCATGGCGGTGGAGACGAAGCAGGCCACAATGAACAGCACCGCCACGGCGAACTGGGGCGGGATCAGGCTGAGCATGAAGTAGGCCACGCTCTGGGCGGAGGAACGGCCCACCACGCCAACGAAAGCGCCGGCCACCAGGAAGATCAGCAGCATGGTGATGATGTTCTTGTCGCCCACGCCCTGGCCCATGATGGTGAGCTTTTCATCGAAGCTGAGGGCCTTGTTTTGCAGGCAGGCCACTAGGATCGCTGCCAGAAAGGCAATGACGATGGGAATGTTGTAAAAGCCCATGGGGATCTTCAGGCCGTATTCGAACAGCAGTCCCAGCCCCAGATAAATCAGCAGAAATACGCCGATGGGCAGCAGCGCGATGGGGTTTTTCTTTTTCATTCTCTCTCCTCCAAAATCATTTGTGTTTCCACCAAAGATAGACTAACTGTACCACAAATCGGCAGGCGTGTCAAGCAAGGTTCCCGTTTCCAATGGGGAAAATGGAAAAGGCCGGGACAGCGTTTGACGCAGTCCCGGCAGGGATGATTTTTTAGTCACGCTCCACTGGCTCCCTGGGCATATAGGGCTTAAACATAGGCTCGATGAAAAGGGTTCCCAGCAGCGACGCAAGGCATGGCAGGAAGAACAGGGGGAAGACAAACCGCAGGCACAATAGCAGCGATCCGGCGTTGAGGATCCCAAGGGCGAGGGTTCCTGGCAGGTTGGCAAGGGCCAGGAGCACTGTGTTTTTGATCAGCCCTCCGGTGGGATTTTCGAACCGGGACAGCATGGGAAACAGGACGCTCAGGATTCCGTAAACCAGTACAGCCAAAAAAGCCCCTCCGGCGAACACCGCCCAGGAGACGGTTTCCGCCACGGCCCTGTTCCACAATTGGATCATGCCCCAGCCGGTGAGAAGAAACACGGCGAGGAACAGCAGATTGGGGATCAGGCTGCTCCGGAGGTTATCTTTAAAGGTATGGAGAAACCGGCTCCAGCTGTGCTTGTCCCCCAGCCGGAAGGCATGGTAGGAGGCGTCATACAGGGCTGCCCAGGAGGCCCCGATGGTCACCACCGGCACACAGCCCAGAAAGAAAAACAGACTCAGAAAGATGCAGTCGGTGATCTGAGCGAAGGTTATCATCAGACCGCTGTCGTGACGGAAAAGGTTGCGCGCCATAGCAGGTACCTCCCATTTGGATTTCCTCTATCATACCACAATACTTTCCAAATGTCACCGTAAAAAAAGTTCCGAAAATCGTGAATTTTGATTGAAATTCTTTTCCCGGGATGATATGATAATGAAAAGGGATTTCCGCCCCTGGAAAGGGGAAAATTTACTTAGGAGGAACCACAATGGATCGAGAAAAGTTTTTGTCTGAGCGCCAGTGGATTCAGGAGCAGCTGAAGGGTGTGGCGGATTTCTGGCTGAAAAACGGCATGGACGACGTCCATGGCGGTATTTACACCTGCCTGGATCGGACGGGCAAGGTGTTCTCCACCGACAAGAGCGTGTGGATGCAGGGCCGCTGCGGCTGGACCTACGCCTACCTGTGCCACGTCTACGGTGTGCGGAAGGAATGGCTGGAGGCCTCCAAGAGCTGCCTGGACTTTCTGGAAAACTACTGCGTCAACAAGGATGCCGGCGGACGGCTGTACTTCACCGTCACCGGGGACGGCAAGCCTCTGCGCCAGCGGCGCTACTGCTTCAGCGAGGCCTTCTACTGCATCGCCAACGCGGAATATTACGGCATCACCGGAGAAAAGGAGCATCTGCTCCGTGCCCGCCGTGCCTATGACCTGTACTGGAATCTGAACCACGGTATGCCCGATCCCACAGGCCTTGGCCCCAAGACCATTCCCGAGACCCGTACCGGCCGCTCCCTGGGCATTCCCATGATTATCCTCAACGTCACCGGCGTTATGAAGCGGGTGGATCCGGAGATGGCGGACGTCTACGACGCCCGGGCCAGGGAGTGCGTGGCGGACATCTTTAACTACCATGTAAAGCCCGACTTAAAGTGCGTGCTGGAAAATGTGGGCATGAACGGGGAAACCCGGCTGGACGTCACCGAGGGGCGGATGGTGAACCCCGGCCACGACATCGAATGCTCCTGGTTCCTGATGGACTACGCCAACGAAACCGGGGACAAGGAACTTCACAGCAAGGCTATTGACGTGTTCAACATGGCATTCAACATGGGCTGGGACAAGGAGTATGGCGGCATTCTGTACTTCATGGACTGCCTGGGCAATCCGCCTGAGGCCTACGAGCACGATATGAAGCTGTGGTGGCCCCACAATGAGGCTCTCATCGCCTCCATGATGATCTATCGGGACACCCGGGACGAAAAATACCTGGACATCTTCTACCAGGTGCTTGACTACTGCAAGACCTATTTTGCCGATGAGTACGGCGAGTGGTACGGCTACCTCCGCCGGGACGGCAAGCCCACCCAGCCCGCCTGCAAGGGTTCCACCTTCAAAGGCCCCTTCCATGTGCCCCGCTGCCTGATCCTGGTGGATCAGATGATGGGAGAAATTCTGGGCGAGTGATTCCGCCTGCTAAAGCCGGGGCAGCTTTCCTGCCCCGGCTTTTTGGAAAGAGACAATTCAGAATGGAAAGGAGACAGATATGGATGAACACAATTTGGGAATTCTGGAACGGATTCACGCTTCCTATTACCACCTCACGGCGGCGGAGCGAAAGGTGGCGGACTATGTAATCGGCAATTATGATCGGGTGCAGTTTATGTCCATCACTCAGCTGGCGGAGGAATGCGGCACCGCCGAGGCCACCATTTCCCGGTTCTGCCGGAGTCTGAAATTAAAGGGCTTCAACGCTTTTAAAATCGAAATCGCCAAGCATTCCGTATCCACGGAAAAAGCCCGCAGTGAGAAGGATCCCTCCACCCCGCAGGGGCGTTGGGAGCAGGCGGCGGCCCTGAGCATCGACGCAATCCACCAGACCGTATCCCTGGCGGAACCCAGACAGGTAACGAAGGCGGTGAAGATCCTTGAGGCCGCGCCCCGGGTCATGTGCATTGGCTCCGGCGGCAGCATGATTATGGCCGAGGAGTGCGCCCATCTGTTCTCCACCATAACGGGTAAATTTTATGCCGTCTCCGACTCTCACAGCCAGATGTCCGCCACAGCCACCATGCCCCAGGAGGACGCCATCGTCCTGTTTTCCTACTCCGGCGCCACCACCAGCGGCATTCAGGTGTTGGAGCTGGCAAAAAGCCGGGGCATCCCCACGGTGCTGGTGACCCGGTTCCACAAATCCCCGGCGGCCAAGCTGGCGAATGTGGTGCTGTGCTGCGGCTCCAATGAAGGGCCGTTCCAGTTCGGCTCCGTTCCGGCCAAGGTCGCCCAGCTGATGGTTATGGACATTTTGTTCCAGGAGTATCTCCGCCGGAACAAGGAGGCAAGCGAAGAAAACATTGAACGTGTGGCCTCCGCCCTCACAGGAATGCACGTATAGTACCGTTTCTAAGGAAACTCTGAATAAATCGCCTGCAGCTGAGCAGCGGATCTTTTGCCCCAATCGTGCAGGTCGTCGAAGCACCAAACACAGTTCTCCATTTCCCACAAGTGGGAAATTCCGAGTGTGTTTGGGCTTCTCCTCTCCCCATAAAGGGCAATGCCCTTTATGGGGTCCCCTTGAAGCCGGAAATACATCCAGTATTCCCACATTTTCCACACTTTCGCCTGGGTCAAAATCTCTCGGAAGTCAGCTCTTGCCGATTTAATCAGAGCTTCCCTAACAAAAACAGACGCCGATCGCTCCAATTTCGGAGCAATCGGCGTTTTCTTAAAAAAATGACAATTTATCGGATTTTCTCCCCATTCAGAACGGCCTCCATCAGCCGATCTCCGTCATAGCGCAGAGTCAGCAGGAAGAAGGGGGCATCCTGCCACAATAGATCCAGGAAGATCTGATCCCCTTCCCACTTGGGAAGCTCCCCCAGAAAATCCCGGCTGACCCACTGCAGCTCGCCCTCCGGGCAGTCTGCCAGCTCTCCGGTAAAGCCGTCGGCGGTGAACAGGTACATATATTCCCCTTCGCACGCCGTGTTCAAAAAGGTGACCACGCCCCGGCACTGCCAGGAGGTCAGTGTCAGCCCCGTTTCCTCTTTGGCCTCCCGGAGGAGACACGCCTCCGGGCTTTCGTCCTGTTCGAACTTGCCGCCGATGCCGATCCACTTGTGGTGATTGACGTCATTTTTCTTCTTTACCCGGTGGAGCATCAGCACCTGCTCCCCGTTGAGGCAATAGCATAAGGTGCTGTTAATCAAGTTCCTTCCTCCTGTGAACCATCCGAATGGCGTGATGGAGGTTCTCAACCAGAACCTCCTGATGACCGTCCTCCCGTTCTCCGTCCAGCGTCCAGGGCATATCCGGGTCGGCGGTGATCTTGATCTGTCTGGCGCTGCGGAAGGTAATCATTTCACAGTTGTAGGTCTGGTTCTGAACCGCGGAGATGCACTCTCCGATTTCCGACAGGTTCCGGGCAGAGCGCACCAGCATGACCTCCAGCAGCCCGTCCCCCAGATCCACCCGCTTGGGATCCAGGGTGAGAATGCCGCCAATGGAGGTGGAGTTGCAGATAGCGCCGAAGAGGAAATCGTCCTCCACAACCTGGCCGTCTATTTCCATACGGATGTGCTCCTTGCGGATCTGGGAGATTTCCGAGATGCCTCCCAGCACATAGGCGGTGTGGCCCAGGGCGTTTTTGATGTTCTGGGGTACGTTGTAGCTGCTGCGGGTGAAGGCGCCGAAGGAGGCCACATAGGAGAAATACCGGGACCCGAACCGGCCCACATCATAAGGTGTGGCCTCACCCAACAGAATATCCGCCATAGCCTGAACGGGATTGGTGGACAGCCCCAGGTTGGCGGCAAAGTCGTTGGTGGTTCCCGCGGGGATATAGCCGATGGGCGTGTCAGCCCCGGCCTGAAGGATACCGGTGATGGTTTCATTCAGGGTTCCGTCGCCGCCGCAGCATATCACCAGATCCACGTCCTTAGCGTATTTTTCCGCCGCCGTGATGGCATCCCCCTGTTCGGTGGTCATATGGACAATGGGATCCAGACCCGCCTTGGACAGCTCCAGCAGCATATCGCTGAGATGCTTGCTGCCCTTTTTCTGCCCGGCAAAGGGATTTATAATGAAAAGTATGTTTTTCATAAGATATCGCCTCATTTTTTCATTTGCTTCCAACGGCTGCTATCAGCCGGAAGACCTGACAACAGCAAAAAAGAGAGTGTCGGAACCACTCTTCGATAGCTCTATTATATCAGCTTCCCAGGGTTTCGCAAGGGAATTTCTGAAATGATACGGAAAATTAACGGTTTCTTCACAATCCCGGTCCATTGCGCTTTGGGGAGATTCGTGCTATAGTGATAGCGGCCTGGCGGAGTGCCGGACCGCTATCAAAGATGAGGTGACAACCATGTGGGAAGGAATTATACTGCTGACCCATAACCTGCTGAATTTCTGGACGGTGCCGGACTTTATCGCCTACCGGTTTGACCACCGGAAGGACACCTGCTCCAACGCCATTTGCCGGAGACTGTGGAAGGCCCAGGGCGTCAGCTGGACGATCCGCAGCAGGGAAGATCTGGATATCGCTGTAAAGGAAGGCTGGCTTCCCATTTTTGAAGGCTTTTCTCTCAAAAACCGGTAAGGAAAACGGCACGGCTGCTGAAACCGTGCCGTACATTTTTGCCGCCTGTTACCAGGTGCGGGACCCCATGGCGCGGAACTGGGCCACGGTGGGAGCGTGGGAATTCATGCCGCCGTCCACGGTGATGATCTGACCGGTGACATAGGCGCTCTCGTCAGAGCCAAAATAGACGCAGGCATGGCCGATGTCCTCAGGGCAGCCGTAGCGGTTGACCATAATGTTGCTCAGGAAGATGTCCTTCAGGGCCTGGGGGATCTTGGCCTCGTTGTCCGGGGTGACGATCAGACCCGGACGGACGCAGTTGCAGCGCACGTTGTCCTTGCCGTACTGCAGAGCTACGGATTGGGTGAGCATATCCACGCCGGCCTTGGCGCAGGCGTAGGCGGTGGAGCCAAGGTCGCCGCTGCAGGAGGCCATGGAGCCGATGTTGACGATGGAGCCGCCCCGGCGATCCTTGCGCATATGGGGCAGGACGCACTTGGTGATATAGAAGGTGCCCCGCAGATCGCTCTGGAAGATGGCGTCCCACATCTCGATGGTCAGCTCGTCCACCCGGCCGTCCTTCAGGGCCACGTTGGCGGCGTTGTTCACCAGAATGTCGATGCGGCCATAGGTGTTTACCGTGTCCTCCACCAACGCCTCAATGCTGGCGGGGTCGGTGATGTCCATGGTGTGGAAGGATGCCTTGCCGCCCTCGGCAAGGATGGCGTCCACCACGCCCTGACCCTTGGCTGCCCGGCGCCCGCACACAATGACCTGAGCGCCCTCGGCGGCATAGAGCCTGGCAATGCCGATACCGATGCCGCTGGTGGAACCGGTGACGATGGCTACCTTATTCTGCAGACGATTCATAAAAAAGCCTCCTTGCCTAATCTTGATTTCAATTCATTGTAGCATCAAACAAAACGGATGTCAAGGGAGAGATGGGATTTATGAAAATTCGACAAGAGACAAAAAGCAGGCCGCGCAAAAAGCGCGGCCTGCAAAAGCTTTGGGGTTTACTGATTTGCCATTTCCTTCAGAGCGTCCTTGCGGCTGAAGTTGGCACGGCCCTTCTCGTCAAAGCCCATGAACTTGACCCAGGTCATATCGCCCAGGTTCAGCACGTCTTCCACCTTTTCCACACGGTGGTTCTCCAGCTTGGAGATGTGGACCATGCCGTCATGGCCGGGGGCGATTTCCACGAAAGCGCCGATGGGCAGGATGCGGACAACCTTGCCGTAGTAGAGCTTGCCCACCTCGGGCACGAAGCAGATGTCGTCCACCATCTTCTTGGCAGCGTAGGCAGCGGCGGAATCCACAGCGGAGATGAACACGCTGCCGTCGTCGTCGATGTCCACCTTGGCGCCGGTGTCAGCACAGATCTTCTGGATGGTCTTTCCGCCGGAGCCGATGACCTCCCGGATCTTGTCCACGGGGATCTTCAGAGACAGCATCTTGGGAGCGAACTCGCTGACCTCGGCACGGGGGGCGGGGATAGCCTTGAGAATGACCTCGCTGAGGATCTCCAGACGGGCCTTCCGGCAGCGCTCCAGAGCGTCGGCGATGATCTCCATGGTCAGGCCCTTGTTCTTCAGGTCCATCTGAATGGCAGTGATGCCCTCGGTGGTACCGGCTACCTTAAAGTCCATTTCGCCGTGGAAGTCTTCCACGCCCTGGATATCGGTGAAGGTTCTCCATTCGCCGGTCTCCTGGTCGGAGATCAGGCCGCAGGAAATGCCGGCCACAGGCCGCTTGATGGGCACGCCGGCGTCCATCAGAGCCAGGGTAGAGCCGCAGATGGAGCCCTGAGAGGTGGAGCCGTTGGAAGAAAGCACCTCGGAAACCACCCGGATGGCGTAGGGGAACTCCTCCACAGAGGGGATCACAGGCAGCAGGGCCTTTTCGGCCAGAGCGCCGTGACCGATCTCCCGGCGGGAGGTGGAACGGGCAGCCCGGGCTTCACCGGTGGAGTAGGAGGGGAAGTTGTAGTGATGGATATAGCGCTTGGTGTCCTCGGGGTAAATGGTGTCCAGTTTCTGAGCGGCGGACAGGGTGTTCAGGGTGCAGATGGACAGTACCTGGGTCTGACCACGGGAGAACAGGCCAGAGCCGTGAACCCGGGGCAGCACGCCAACCTCGGCATCCAGAGGACGGATCTCGTCCATGCCGCGGCCGTCCACACGCTTGCCCTGGAGAAGCCACTTCTTGACGACCTTCTTCTGCATTTTGTAGAGGCAGACCTCGATGTGGGTCTCGAAGTCCTCGTACTTCTCGCCGAACTTCTCCTGGAAGTCAAGTCTCGCGGCGGTGAGCCGCTCTTCCCGGACATTCTTGTCGGGGGTGTCCAGGGCGTACTCGATCTGGTTCAGGCCGTAGTTCATCAGATCATCCAGCAGGTCGTGGTTCACGGCGGCCTTCTCGAAGGTGAACTTGGGTTTGCCAATCTCAGCAACGATCTGGTTAATGAACTTCACGATCTCCATGTTGGTCTCGTGGGCGATGCGGATGGCCTCGTAGACAATGGCCTCGGGAGCCTCCTTGGCTTCCGTCTCAATCATGACCACCTTCTCGAAGGTGGAGGAGATGCACACGAAGCAGTCGCAGGCTTCCCGCTCGTCGGCGGAGGGGTTAATGATATACTTACCGTTCAGGTGTGCCACGTTGGTGGTAGCCACAGGGCCGTTCCAGGGCACGTCGGAGCAGGCGATGGAGATGGAAGCGCCCAGAGAGGCCACGATCTCCACGGGATTGTCATAATCGTTGGCGAGAACGGTACAGGTGACCACGGTGTCGTTGCGCAGTTCCTCGTCAAACAGGGGACGCATGGGCCGGTCGATGATCCGGCTGTTCAGGATGCCCCGCTCAGAGGGCTTACCCTCCCGGCGGTTGAAGGAGCCGGGAATGCGGCCCACGGCGTACATCCGCTCCTCAAACTCGATGGTCAGGGGGAAGTAGTCAATACCGGCCTTGGGGATGGGGTTGCAGGTGACGGTGGTGAGCACCACGGTGTCGCCGTAGCGGCAGATGCATTCGGCGTCGGCCAGTTCTGCCACCTTACCGGTTTCCACGGTAAAGGGACGACCGCCGATTTCCATTTCGTAAACATGATGGTTGGGATACTGTTTGCGGGTAATCATTTGGAATAAAACCTCCTGTAAAATTTTTTCAATATTGTCGGGAGGTTTAGCACTTGAAACTGAGGGCGAACTTCACCATCACTTTCAACTGCTAAATTAACTCCCGAAGGGTACATTTTGAAGATGCAAGAAAGGGGCGACGAAAAGTCGCCCCTCCAAAGCGCTTACTTACGGATGCCCAGCTTGGCGATCAGAGCACGGTAACGGTTGATGTCCTTCTTAGCCAGATAGTCCAGCATGTTGCGGCGCTTACCAACCATCATCAGCAGACCACGACGGGAGTGGTTGTCGTGCTTGTGGGTGCGCAGATGCTCAGTCAGCTCGTTGATGCGGGCGGTGAGGATGGCGATCTGAACCTCGGGAGAACCGGTGTCGCCCTCGTGGGTCGCGTTGTCCAGGATAACCTGGGTCTTCTTTTCCTTCTGAATCATGATGTTTTCCACCTTTCAATCTGTTACCCGGGAGCCAAGTAAGGGGCTTAGTGGAAATGCGCTGAGCGCTTTCTCCCCAAACTGAGCAGCGGGCATGAAAAAATCTCTGGCAAACCGCCAGCTTTCTTATGGTATCATAAGTTTACCCATTTGTAAAGGATTAATTTCCCCAATCGGTATTTTTTCAAATTTCTCTCCGAAAAAATACCGGTTCAGACATATTTGCTTTTTTCAATCAGGATTCCTTCGTTCCATTGCGCAGCCCCTTCCAATGCTGAAGGTGGATTCCGATATGTCCCACTCCCAGAATCACTGCGGCGGCCAGCATGGCTCCGACTCTTCCATAGATGCCCAGAAGGAAAAACGCTCCAACCGGCAATGTGGCTCCCGCAAGAGGAACGCCAAAAAGGGAGCTGTAAAAATCAGACAGCTCCCGTGGGCTTCGAAAATACCGCGCCCACCAGATCTCGTACAGAAGCATCAGGGTGAAGGCCGCTGCCAGCCATAGTGACCAGGAAGACCAGGGCCGTAAATTAAAATCGGAAAATACCAAGGCGCAGCAGCTGGTAAGCGCTTCCCCAATGCGTTCCAGGACAAGCAGAAAGCGATTTTCTCCCTCCGGAGTATACCCTTTTGGCTGACGCTTTGCCCAGAGCATGTTGGGAATGAACAGCATCAGCAAAAAGAGAAGGCCCACATAAGAAAATCCAAAGCTTCCAAGCATATTTTCTCCTTCCAATGAAAAATGGGTAAGAGAAAAGGACGCTACCGAAGGATAGCGTCCCTTTTTCTCGATGGTTCTTAGGCTGCCCGAAAGGTTCTTTCCGCAATCAGCCGTTGGCGCGCATCTGAGCGAAGCACTCACTGCAGTATACGGGACGGTCGGACTTGGGCTGGAAGGGAACCTTGGCTTCGCCGCCGCAGCGGGCGCAGGTAGCGGTGAAGAACTCACGGGGGCCACGGGTGGCGTTCTTGCGGGCGTCACGGCAAGCCTTGCAGCGCTGGGGCTCGTTCTGGAAGCCGCGCTCTGCGTAGAATTCCTGCTCACCGGCGGTGAACACAAATTCGTTGCCGCACTCTTTGCACACTAAAGTCTTATCTTCGTACATTTAGAAATACCTCTCTTCGGTTTCTTGTGCCCCGTGAAATTCCAAGTTCAATGTTATAACGCAGGGTCAAAATAGTATATGGCTAAATTCTGCCACATCTCGGATTATATACAAATCCAAGGGATTTGTCAATAGTTTATGAATGTTTTTTTAAATTTTCTTTCTCCTTTGACGGTATGCACAAAGGACGCACATTTGTGCGCTGGAAAAGGGCGGCGCTTCAAATGGAAAATTGGGCCTGACCTTCATAGGGAATGTGGAGATGGTCATAGGCAAGGGCTGTGACGCACCGGCCCCGGGGCGTCCGGGTAAGGAAGCCCAGCTGCATCAGGTACGGCTCGTACACATCTTCCAGGGTCACCGCTTCCTCGCCGATGGTGGCGGCCAGGGTTTCCAGACCCACAGGGCCGCCGGAATAGTTCTGAATAATGGCGGTGAGCATCCGCCGGTCGATGTTGTCAAGGCCCAGCTTGTCCACCTCCAGCCGCTTCAGGGCCAGATCCGCCGCCTCCCTGGTGATGGTGCCGTCTCCCATGACCTCCGCGAAGTCCCGGACACGGCGGAGGAAGCGGTTGGCGATTCGGGGGGTGCCCCGGCTCCGGGAGGCGATTTCCATAGCACCCTCCGGCTCAATGGGCATGCCCAAAATGGCAGCGCTTCGGGTGACGATTTTTGCCAGCTCCTCGGGAGTGTACAGCTCCAGCCGCAGATTCACGCCGAACCGATCCCGGAGGGGCGCGGAAAGCTGGCCCGCCCGGGTGGTGGCGCCCACCAGGGTAAACTTGGGCAGATCCAGGCGGATGGAGTTGGCGCTGGGGCCTTTGCCCACGATGATGTCAATGGCAAAGTCCTCCATGGCGGGATACAGGATTTCCTCCACTACCCGGTTTAACCGGTGGATTTCGTCGATGAAGAGAATGTCCCCAGGATTCAGGTTGGTGAGCAATGCTGCCAAGTCGCCGGGCTTTTCAATGGCGGGGCCGGAGGTCACCCGGATGCCCGCCCCCATTTCGTTGGCAATGACCCCCGCCAGGGTGGTCTTGCCCAGGCCCGGAGGGCCGTAGAGCAGGGTGTGATCCAGCGGCTCACCCCGCCGCCGGGCGGCTTCAATATAAATGGACAGGTTCCCCTTGGCCTTTTCCTGGCCCGTGTAGTCTGCCAGCAGCTTGGGCCGCAGGCCGATTTCCCCGGCGTCCTGGGGGGCAAAGGTGGGGGAAATGATGGGGGTATCCAATTCCGGAGAGAACTCTAAGCTCATGGTTGTGCCTCCAAATTCTGTCGATTACTTCATGACCATAGCCCGCAGGGCGTAGCGTACCAGCTCCTCTGTGGACATGCTGGGATCCGCGCCCTTGAGAGCGGCGCTGATCTCGGCGGGGGAATAGCCCAATTCCTGTAAGGCCGCGTTTGCCAGGGCGGTGGCGCTGGTCTGGGTGGGTACCGGTGCGGGGGCTCCCGTGGAGAAGTCCAGCTCCATGCCGCTGCCGCCGATTTTGTCCTTCAGTTCCAGAATGATCCGCTGGGCGATCTTCTTGCCGATGCCTTGGGCAGCGGTGAGCATTTTCTCGTCCCCGGTCATCACGGCCAGGGTAAAGTTCTGAGGCCCGCCGGAGGACAAAATGGCCATGGCGGCCTTGGGGCCGACCCCGTTGACGGAGGTCAGCAGCTCATAGCACCGCTGCTCCTCCCGGCTGGAAAAGCCGTAGAGGTCAAAGGCGTCCTCCCGGATGGATTCCGTAATATAAAGTCTCGCCTGCTGGTTCAGCTTCAGCTGACCGGCGGTATACGCGGTGATGCGACATCCATAGCCCACGCCCCCGCAGTCGATTACGGCAAGCCCCGGCTCCAACACCGCGACCTTACCGGAAACGTAATATAACATGGTATTTCCTCCCTGAAGCGCAGGGCGCTTCACCCCAATGCGTTATCAAAGCTGCGGCAAACCAGAGACAAACAACTCGGTAACGAAGACCTGTTCAGCTCTGCAAACTGGAATTTGACTAATCCTACATGTGCATCATATTACACTCATGTAATTATCCTCTACATAAACAGCTTTTCCATCAGCAAGCTTAATCTCATCTTTGCCGTTCGGTAATACTGTTGTTTCAGAACCATTCCAATGGGGGATAATAGGATTGTCAATAATATGTAATCCATCTGTTAAATTTCCCGCCGCATACATACTTCCTGCACTGATTCCGACATATATAAGTCCGTTTTTAATTGCATTATTAAGTATTCTATCAAAACCAGTTCTAGACATTTCACGACAAAGCACAGATACATCACCACCACTGACAAAAACAGCATCAAATTGGTTTAATTCTTCAAAAGTTAATAGCCTTGTAAGCATAAACGGGGTTGTAACATACGAAGAATAGGTTCTTTGATAGTATTTTGAAAGAATTAATTCCAGATTGTACACTAATATATTTTCGTACTGAATTCCCATTAGAAAGAGTTCATGAAAACATATTGCAAGCGACTCTCTTGCACCATCTGTCTCAATGCCAGCTGTTGGAATATAAAGCACTTTCACATCCTTCGGACACTTTCCAATAATATCAAAGAATTTCTCTTTCATCTTATCGGTCAACCCTGCAGATGTAAGAAATAGATGTTTTCCATTCATATTCTTTTACCTCGTCAAACTCCGATTTATCGCCCCTGTTGCGCTCTGGCCAGTAAGGACGTGCTGGACCGGGCATGGCACAGGGCGATGGCCACCGCGTCGGCAGCGTCGTCGGGCTTGGGCAGGGTCGGTAGGTTCAGCAGCCGTTTGGTCATGTCCTGGACCTGGTGCTTGGTGGCGTTTCCGTAGCCTACCACCGCCTGTTTGACCTGCATGGGCTTATACTGAAACACCGGCACATGGGCCTGCTGGATGGCAAGGAGGATCACCCCCCGGCTCTGGGCCACCCCAATGCCCGTGGTCACGTTCTGGCCGAAGAACAGCTCTTCAATGGCCACCGCCTCCGGCTGAGATACCATAAGAAGCTCCGTCATATCGTTATAAATAACCTCCAGCCGCCAGGAAAAATCCGTATTGGGGGGCGTGGTAATGGCCCCGCAGTTTAGCAGCCGATACTGGCCCCGCTGGGCTTCAATCAGGCCGAAGCCGGTAATGCCGTAGCCGGGGTCGATTCCCAGGATTTTCATTACAGGCCGCCTCTGGCAATGCTGAGAATCTGATAGATCACAAACAGAATCATCAGTACCACGCCCAGCCGTGCCGCCCACACCTGCCAGGCAGGCCGGGGCGTATATTCCTCCCGGGTTTCCTCCGGGATTTCCTTGGTTTCATCCATAGCGCTCACCTCACCCGGATATCATAGCACATTTGTTTTCCTTTTCCAAGGGCCATTTTTAAAGGCTGACTGGAAAAATTAACAGAATCTCTTCCTCCGGGCCCGGGAATGTGCTATAATAATAAAAAACGAGGAGGCGCTGACTATGAAAATCCAGTTTATCGGTGCGGCCCACGAGGTCACAGGAAGCTGTACCCTTCTGACTGTAGGCGGCAGGTACTATCTGGTGGACTGCGGCATGGAACAGGGAGCTGACGTATTCCAGAATATGCCCCTGCCTGTAGCGCCCAACCAGATAGAGGCGGTGTTTCTCACCCATGCCCACATTGACCACTCAGGAATGCTTCCCAAACTGGTGAAGGACGGCTTTTCCGGTCCCATTTACGCTACGGAGGCCACCTGTGACCTGTGCGGCATCATGCTCAAGGATTCTGCCCACATTCAGGAATCCGAAGCCCAGTGGCAGTCCCGAAAGGCGGAGCGGGCCGGAGAGACCCAGGTCAACCCTGTTTATACGGTAAGCGACGCCCTGGGGGCCATCCGGCTGCTCCGGCCCTGTGCCTATGACGCTCCCCGGCAGATTGCGGAGGATGTGGTGCTGCGGATGACGGACGCGGGGCATCTCCTTGGCTCAGCCTTCATTGAGCTGTGGCTGACAGAAAACGGGATTACGAAAAAGATTGTATTCAGCGGGGACGTGGGAAACACGAACCAGCCCCTGATCCGGGATCCCCAGCCGGTACTGGACGCGGACTATCTGGTCATGGAATCCACCTACGGCGACCGGCTCCACGAAAAGGATCCTGGGGACGCGGTGGAGCAGCTGGCAGGGGCCATCCAGCGGGCGCTGGACGGCGGCGGTAATCTGGTAATTCCCGCCTTCGCGGTGGGCCGCACCCAGGAAATGCTCTATGCCATCCGGGAAATCAAGCAGCAGGGACTGGTAAAGGGACACGACGGCTTCCCGGTGTATGTGGACTCTCCTCTGGCTGTGGAGGCCACGGGGATTTTCCTCCAATGCAATCCTGAAAGCTTTGACGAGCAGACCCGGGCGCTGCTCCGGCAGGGCATCAACCCCATTTGGTTTGACGGCCTGCGGCTAAGCGTTACCTCCGACGATTCCAAGCTGATAAACGCGGATCCCCAGCCCAAGGTGATTCTGTCTGCCAGCGGCATGTGTGAGGCCGGGCGGATTCGCCATCACTTGAAGCACAATCTGTGGCGCAAGGAAAGTGTGATATTGTTTGTAGGCTATCAGGCGGAGGGCTCTCTGGGCAGCCGGCTGCAAAGGGGCGTGTCTACCGTCCGGCTGTTCGGTGAGGAAATTGCGGTGAACGCGGAGATTGCCACCCTTCACGGCACCTCCGGCCACGCTGACCGGGACGGGCTGCTGAACTGGCTGTATGGATTCCGGGAAAAGCCCCAAATGATCTTTGTGAACCACGGGGATGAGGGAAGCTGCGAAGCCTTCCGGGGCACCCTGGAATCCCTGGGCTACAACGCCCAGGCGCCCTACAGCGGAACGGAATACGATTTGCTTACCGGGCGGCTTACGGCATACACGGAAGGCGTCCGCATTGACCGGCAGGCGGCCTTTAAGGGCAGCCAGCGGGCGCGGCAGATTTATCAGGAGCTGGTGGCGGCAGCGGAGGAGCTGCTGGCCCTGGCGGTTGCCCGGAAGGGAAGGACGAACAAGGATAACGCCAAGCTTACGGCACAAATTCGGGCGCTGACAGAGAAGTGGAAAAATTGAGAAGAACCGGGACGGCTGTGAATTGACAACCGTCCCGGGTTATGCTAAAATAGAAAATCATGCGGGTATGGTGGAATTGGTAGACTCGGTGGATTTAGGTGATGTCACCTCAGGGAAGGTTTTTCGCCTGCTGACTTGATAAAGACAGGTTCCTCTGTTTTATATTTGCGGATCAGGCCATGCGCCCCGCCTCGGTTCCCTCGCCGGGTGAAAATAGAGGGAAAGTAAATACGCGGGCGTGGCGGAATGGCAGACGCGCTGGTCTTAGGAGCCAGTGGGCAACCGTGTGGGTTCGAGTCCCACCGCCCGCACCAAGCCAATATAATCCGAACCAAATCTTCCCTGTGGGAGACGGGTTCGGATTATTTGTGTTCTTTGGCAGATTCGAGGAAACCCATTCCGAAACGGCGTTATCAAACGGTCGGAATCAAAGCCCAGAGGACCGAGAAAAAAGAAACAGATTTAGAAGGTCACTGTTATGGATAAGAAAGTAATGTCCTGTGAGTTCAATATCGATACTGCCTGTATGGAGGTCAGATACACAGACGGAAGCATGATTTCCGTTGACTGTACTCTGGTGGATGCCGAGGTTGCACGGAATATGTACGAGAGCAGCGAACTGGAATGGCTGGTGTACAATGCACCAATCGACTATGTGAATCTCCTGTTCCACGGAGATATTCAGGGGTATTTGAGAAATGAGACAGAGTATCATTCATTTGAAAATTAGCATAGGTGTTCTATGGTTATGCAGAAGGTGCCGCCAAGCTGGCGGCACCCTGTGCGGCTACTTACTTTTTCCCTACCTTTCCTTCCGTCCGCTCCGCTTCACGCTGACTAAGCCATTCCCGGAACTCCCGCTGGCCTTCTTCGCTTTCGTAATATGCTAGAATGTCAGGCAGGATGCACCGGGCGATGTGTTCAATTTCGCGCTGCGGAATACCGGAATTGTTGATGAACTTTTTCTTGCGGCTCAAGCTGGTTGTTCCCTCCGGTTCGATATGAAATTTTTAAGGTGCAGTTGTGGATGGACGAATGATATACTGATGGCATGGCTCCCTTCTCAAGAAACGGAAAATGCAGGCGCTTGTCAAGCCATGGCTTGATGGGCGTCTGCATTTCTTTCTTGTATTATATCACATTCAGAGGGAGTGTCAATAGCTTGGGAGGTTGGATGCTATGTCGACATTTTGGGGCAAAAAACCGTTGTGCTGCAATCAGGTTTTTACCTCACATTGGAGTAACTTCAAAAGATATAGCTTTGTTTTCCCGATTGCTGCATGGGGCAAGTATTCTGAAACGACTCCCGGAATGGCGCAGCCGCAGTCTGAAAGATTGTGTTTATCTGGCCTTGGGGCAGCGTCTCAGCAAGCAGGAATCCCTCATTTCCACTTTTGGGGAAATGAGGGATTTTGCGTTTTCTATGTAAACGCAAGGCAGAGGGCTTTGCGGGATATTGGTGTTTATCAGGCCGGGTTTCGGATGGCCCAGATATTGCGGATCTGACCTTCCAGTTCCGCATAGGTCCACAGCCGTTCGGAGTTTAACCGGCTGTTGGGGTCGTTGACCCGGAAGCCTCCTTCCTCCACGCCGGTGAGCACAATGTAGTGCCCGGTGGAGGTAAAGTCGCCCTTGCCCATGGCCAGAATCACAGGGGTTCCTTCCTCCAGAACCGCCTCAATCTTCTTCTTGACCAGAGGCAGCTCCGTGGCTTCCAGACCCAGCTTTCCCGCCCCCTCGCTGATCAGCGTCCAGGAGGAGCCATAGCCGGAGGCGTAGTAGCCGTTGGTTTCCGCGAACTTTGCCACCTGATCCGGCGTCATATTTTCATCTCCGGTGAGATAGTAGCCGGCCATGGCCAGGCAGGTGGGGCCGCAGCCGGTGACGCCCAGAATGCTGCTGCCGTATTTTTCGTAGCCCCACATGGGATCCCACTGAAGAAACAGGGGAACCGTGTCCCGGCTGCAGCCGCTGAGATCCGGCGTCTGCTTCTTCCGGAAGGGGTAGTTGAATACGAAGTCCTGGGTTTCCGGATTGTTTTCCAGCAAATCGATGATGTACTGGGGATATTCGCCGTAGGATATGTGGTTTTCCTCGGCAAAGGCCTTGATGGCCAGTTCCGCCTCGCTGTGGTCTGTCCAGGAGAAGCTTACGTCCCGGTAGAGGTTATACAGGGGCTTTGCTCCCAAAACCAGAATCAGAGCCAGGGCCAGAATGGTAAACAGGATGATCAGTCGCTTTTTTTCCTTGAGCATAGGGTCGCCTTTCCTTTGGAATTGAAGAGGCTCTTTTGGCCTCCTTATCTTTCATGGATAACAGTATAGCACAAAATTCTTAGGAAGTCCTTTTCTCAGGCTTAAGTTTTTCTTATTTTTTCACAGGGGAGGGAGAAAGCGGATGGTTTTTTCCTGAAAAAATAAGAAAATTCAGAAATAAGGCTTGACATTTTGGGCGGGAGCCTGTAGAATAATTGGGTCTGCGAATCAGACAATCCTTGCTCCCGGCGAGACCGGGGGCCAAAAGTCCAAAAGGAGGTGCAATCAACATGGCTAAGATCACCGGTAAGTATGAGGTTCTCTACATCATCGACCCTACCCTGGGTGAGGAGGAGACCGCAGCACTTGTGGAAAAGTTCAAGGCAATGGTGGAGGCGGAGGGTACTTTAGTCTCTGTCGATGAATGGGGCAAGCGCCGTCTGGCGTATCCCATCAACGATCTGAACGAGGGCTACTACGTTCTCATGAACTTCGAGTCCAAGCCCGAGTTCCCCGCAGAGCTGGAACGTGTGATGAAGATCACCGAAGGCGTTATGCGCTGCCTGACCACCGCAGTGGAGGCGTAATTTTATGCTGAACCACATCACCATCATGGGCCGGCTGACCCGTGACCCTGAGCTTCGGCGCACCGGCAGCGGTGTGGCCGTGGCGAGCTTCTCAGTAGCTGTTGAGCGTGACTTCGGCAGCCGGGAGAGCGGTGAGAGGGAAACTGACTTCATTGATTGTGTAGCCTGGCGCTCTACCGGAGAGTTTGTCTCCAAGTACTTCACCAAGGGCTCCATGATCGTGGTCTCCGGTCGTCTCCAGATTCGTTCCTGGAACGACAAGGAGGGCAACAAGCGCCGCAGCGCCGAAGTGGTGGCGGATAACGTCTACTTCGGAGAAAGCAGACGCGGCGGCAGCGAGGGCAATTCCGCTTATGGCGGAAATGGCAATAGCTACGGTGGAAACAGCGGCTACAGCAGTGCCAACAGCTATGGCAGCGCTCCCGCTCCCAGCTACGGCAGCTACGCGGCTCCCGCGGCGCCTTCCGCGTCCGATTTCGCGATGCTGGAGGACGACGACGCCCAGCTTCCTTTCTAAGAAGCGCCATCCCAGAGAGAACTTTTCTATCAGACTTACAAGGAGGGAAAACCCATGGCTAACGAACAGCGTATGCGTCCCCGCAAGCGTAAAAAGGTTTGCGCGTTCTGCGTGGACAAGGTGACCAGCATCGATTACAAGGACACTGCTAAGCTCCGCCGTTACCTGTCTGAGCGCGGCAAGATCCTGCCCCGCCGTACCACCGGTACCTGCGCCGCTCACCAGCGTGACCTGACCACCGCGATTAAGCGCGCCCGTCAGATCGCCCTGCTGCCCTACGTCGCTGACTAATGAACCGTATAACGCCTCCGAAGGATTTCCTCCGGAGGCGTTTTGCATGTACTGCCCATTTAAAATGGATTGTGAGGTGAAACGAATGGGTAAATTTCAGATTCCGTCAATTCCCCCAACCACGAATAAGACAGTCCGGTTCCCAAATGACGTTTTGGAGGGTGTGGAACAGGCCATCCGGGGGAAGGACTGCACCTTTTCCGCCTTTGTGATTGCCGCGGTGCGGGCGGCGTTGGAAGACTTGAAGGAAGACAAGGATGGACAGCTGTCATAAAAGGGAACGGCGCTGCTTTTGGGCAGCGTCGTTCAGAATGTCAAAAAAGCCCTCGCAGAGTTTGCCGCCGCAGCGGCAAATAAAGTCAAATCATTTTCTGCCGCGACATGTGCGTGGCAGAAAATACATCTCAGGCTGCGTGTGTACGAGTTGTGCGCCGTAGGCGCACAAGGAGTGCGCTAAGCAGACTGCAATTCTTCCGTCGGAAAGCCCCAAAGGGGATTTTCGACGGTCAGAACGGCGCTGCTTTTGGGCAGCGCCGTTCCAAGCTTATTTGGGAATGGTAATGGTCAGCACAATCTGACGGTCAGTCTCCCGGCGCTCCGAAACGGCGGCAATGCCGGAAAGCTGGATCCGCTGCAAATTCTGGGTCAGGCTGTTCAGAAACGCGCCCACATTGGCCTTGGCTGGCGTCTCTTCCTTCGCGGCAAGCAGTGTCTCAATGTACCGCTCCGTCCGGGCCACGCTCATGGCCTGCCGGGAGATTTCGGTGATGGCCGCCAGCTTTTCCTCCTCCGTGCGCAGACGCAGCAAGGCTCTGCCGTGGCGTTCTGTCAGTCCCTCCGCGCGAAGGGCGCTGAGAACGGCCTCGGAATGCTTCAGGAGCCGCAGCTTGTTGGCAATGGCGCTCTGACTTTTTCCCAAAAGCCTTGCCGCCTGCTCCTGACTCAGATTCCAGTTCTGAATCAGCTGGGAGATCCCCTGAGCCTCCTCCACAAAGTCCAGGTCCTGCCGGTGAAGGTTTTCCACCATGGCGGCCACCCCGGATTCCTTGTCGTCCATATTCATGATGATACAGGGTACGTCTGTGACCCCGGCCTGCTGGGCAGCCCGGAGCCGCCGCTCTCCCGCGATCAGTTCATAGCCGTTTCCCTGGCGGCGGACGGACAGGGGCTGCAGAATCCCATGCCGCCGAATGCTTTCCGCCAGCTCGTCCAGACCCTCCGGAGTGAAGATCTTCCGGGGCTGGGCCGGATTTGGCCGGATGTTCTCCGCCGGCAGGAATACCACCCGTCCGGTTTCCATGTAGGTTTTCAGCTTTTGGCACTGCATTGCCCGTCCTCCCTTATTCCCAAGATGTTTTTCTATTGTAGTCCTCCGGCCTAAGGGAAAACCAGCGAATTTGGCCCGGTATTCCGGAAAATAAGCGACAGGTTTTGCGCCGGAGGAGACGCAAGGGAGGGGAAGCCGGATTTTTTTCCAAAAAGAAAGAAAAATATGGAAAATCACTCTTTACTTTTGGAGAAGAATCGTGTATAGTAGTGAGCGAACAGAGTAGGAGATCTCGCGTTAAGTGCCACCGGGACGGGGAGTTGCCCGGAGGACGAAGGAAAGCTTTTCCACGATGGGATCACCGCACCCGCTGCCCATATAGGATAACCTCCTTTATGTAGCAACGATACTCGGTCGGGCGAAGATCGGCTGTATCAAATGCTGTCTTGCCCCTACGGGTCGTCTATGTTTGCTCCCCATCGGCTTTAAGCCGTTGGGGTTTTTGCATTCTTAGAGCCGGAAGGGATGGGACGGAACAGACCTGTCGTCGCTACATTTTAAAGGAGGCTTTTTTATGGCCAGAACACAAAAATCCACGACCCTGTACGCAACACCCTTCTGTAAGCAATACTGGTGCGACGCCGCTGCTGAGCTGAAGGACACCAAAATGCTGGTGGTGGCTGCGCTGATGATCGCCCTTCGGGTGGCGCTGAAGATGGTGTATATCCCGTTAGCCCCCAATCTGAAAATCAACACGGCCTTCATCGCCAATGCTATGGGCGCCATGATCTTTGGACCTGTAGTGGCGATGCTGGCCGCCGTGGTGTCCGATGTGCTGGGGGTCATGCTCAGCGGCGAGGTGTACTTTGTCCCATTTGTGCTGACGGAAGTCGCTGGATCCTTGATTTTTGCCCTGTTCCTGTACCGGGCGAAGCTCACACCCACCAGGGTCACCCTAAGCCGGTTCTGTATCTGCTTCTTTGTGAACATCCTGCTGCAAACGCCCCTGATGATGCTTTACTATCAGGTGATGATGGGCGGCAAGACCTATGTGCTGACCCTGCCCCATATTTTCAAGAACCTGTTCATGTTCCCGCTGGAGTCTGTACTGCTGACGCTGCTGCTGTCGGTGATTCAGCCCATTACCTACCGGATGAAGCTGACCTATGATAAGGAGGAGGGCCTCCACTTCACAAAAAAGCAGGTGGGCTTCATTGCGGGGCTCTTCCTGGTGGGCTGCCTGTTCGTTGGGGGGTATTTAAACTATTACTATGCCAACACCTCCCTCACCGTAGGCTACAGCACGGAGGAGCGGATCGAGAAGAACCACACCATGGATGATATTATAGAGCAGCAGCTGGGGAAGTCGGATGACGGAACTATCTCCATTATCGGCGGTGCTTACCGGCCCTTCCTGAGCAAGGAGACCACCTATGAGGTGGCCTACTACGCCGTGGACGAAAATACGGACAAGGACGTGGAGAGCTTCTGGAATCTGAAGAAGACCCCGGCCTCCAAGGAAGAGGCTCTGATCCTCCAGGGCAACGCCACCATCGTCCTGCTGGAAAAGACGGGGGAAGTGCTGTCCTTTGAATTTACGCCGGCGGGGTAAGCTCGGAGGGCGCAGCTACATTAGGGGAACCCTCTTGGCAGGGGGATCACACGGGGAACGTGTGCTTTGCACAGCAGTACCATACCTGGTATTGCGGCGGACCAAGAGGTTAGATAAGGGCTGCCTGATTTTCAGGCAGCCCGTTTATCCTGTAGAAAACCATGTCATGGAAGTGCCAGTTCGGCAAGAGTGACAGGACACTCTCCATCCCACAACTTTGTGAAAATCACAAAAATATTTAATTTTTTGCATAAATCATTTGCATTTCTACCAATGCCATGCTATACTATCCATGCGCTAATTTAGAAAGTTGAAAAAGATACTATTTTAGGCGAAAAGAATACGCTTAAAGAGATTTGAAAGGAGTTTGAGCATGTCTCACAAATATGTCTATCTCTTTACCGAGGGTAACGGTAAAATGCGGGAGCTTCTGGGTGGCAAGGGGGCGAATTTGGCCGAAATGACCAATATCGGACTGCCTGTCCCTCAGGGCTTTACTATTTCTACGGAGGCCTGCACCAAGTATTACGAGGACGGCCGCCAGATCAACGATGAAATCAAGGCCGAGATCATGTCCTATGTGGACAAGCTGGAAGAGATCACCGGCAAGAAGTTCGGCGATAAGGAAAATCCCCTGCTGGTGTCCGTCCGTTCCGGCGCCCGGGCCTCCATGCCCGGCATGATGGATACCATTTTGAACCTGGGCCTGAATGAGGACGTGGTGGCGGTTATGGCCGCCAAGTCCGGCAATCCCCGCTGGGCCTGGGACTGCTACCGCCGGTTCATCCAGATGTACTCCGACGTGGTTATGGAAGTGGGCAAGAAGTATTTCGAGGCTCTCATCGACCAGATGAAGGAGCGCAAGGGCGTGAAGCAGGATGTGGAGCTGAACGCCGACGACCTGAAGGAGCTGGCCTTCCAGTTCAAGGCTGAATACAAGGAACAAGCTGGGTGTGGATTTCCCCACCGATCCCAAGGAGCAGCTCATGGGCGCCATCAAGGCC
>DEUP01000010.1:46986-62373 GCA_002362625.1 Clostridiales bacterium UBA3259 | reverse complement strand
GGCACCGGCGTGGCCTTTACCCGGAACCCTGCCACCGGCGAGAAGAAGCTGTTCGGCGAGTTCCTGACCAACGCCCAGGGCGAGGATGTGGTGGCCGGCGTCCGGACTCCCATGCCCATCTCCGAAATGGCGGAGAAGTTCCCCGAGGCCTTCTCCCAGTTCACCAATGTCTGCCAGATTCTGGAGAACCACTATCATGATATGCAGGACATGGAGTTCACTGTGGAAGCGGGCAAGCTCTACATGCTCCAGACCCGTAACGGCAAGCGCACCGCTCCTGCCGCTTTGAAGATTGCCTGCGACCTGGTGGACGAGGGAATGATCGACGAGAAGCAGGCGGTTGCCATGATCGAGCCCCGTACCCTGGACACCCTGCTCCATCCCCAGTTTGACGCCAAGGCTCTGAAGAACGCCCAGCCTGTAGGCCGTGCCCTGGCCGCTTCTCCCGGAGCCGCCTGCGGTAAGATCGTCTTCACCGCCGAGGACGCCAAGGAATGGGCTGCCCGTGGAGAAAAGGTGGTTCTGGTTCGTCTGGAAACCTCTCCTGAGGACATTGAAGGCATGATGGCCGCTCAGGGCATTCTGACGGTTCGCGGCGGCATGACCTCCCACGCTGCCGTTGTGGCCCGGGGCATGGGTACCTGCTGCGTCTCCGGCTGCACCGAGATTGCCATGGATGAGGAGAATAAGAAGTTCACTCTGGCCGGAAAGACCTACCATGAGGGTGACTACCTGTCCCTGGACGGCTCCACCGGCTGCATTTACGACGGCCAGATCCCCACTGTAGACGCGGAGATTGCCGGCGAGTTCGGCCGGATCATGGCCTGGGCTGACAAGTACCGCCGCCTGAAGGTCCGCACCAATGCCGACACCCCCCGGGACGCCAAGAAGGCCCGTTCCCTGGGCGCGGAAGGCATCGGCCTGTGCCGGACGGAGCATATGTTCTTCGAGGAGGGCCGGATCGCCTCCTTCCGGGAGATGATCTGCTCCGATACCCTGGAGGAGCGGGAAGCTGCTCTGAACAAAATCCTGCCCATGCAGCAGTCCGACTTCGAAGGGCTGTACGAGGCCATGGAGGGTAACCCCGTCTGCATCCGGTTCCTGGATCCCCCGCTCCACGAGTTTGTTCCCAACACCGAGGAGGAAATTGCGGAGCTGGCCAAGACTCAGGGCAAGACCGTCCAGCAGATCAAGGACATCATCGCCTCCCTGCACGAATTCAACCCCATGATGGGTCACCGTGGCTGCCGTCTGGCGGTTACCTATCCCGAAATCGCCGCCATGCAGACCAAGGCGGTCATCCGAGCCGCCCTGGCTGTCAAGGCCCGTCATCCCGAATGGAACATGGTTCCTGAGATTATGATTCCCCTGACCGGCGAATCTAAGGAGCTGAAGTATGTCAAGGATGTGGTGGTAAAGACCGCCGACGCAGAGATTGCTGCCGCCGGCATGGATCTTCGCTACGAAGTGGGTACCATGATTGAGATTCCCCGTGCCTGCCTGCTGGCAGACCAGATGGCCAAGGAAGCGGAGTTCTTCTGCTTCGGCACCAACGACCTGACACAGATGACCTTCGGCTTCAGCCGTGACGACGCAGGCAAGTTCCTACAGGCTTACTACAACGCCAAGATCTACGAGAACGACCCCTTCGCCAAGCTGGACCAGAACGGCGTGGGTCTGCTGATGGAGATGGCCATGGACAAGGGCAAGTCTGTCCGCCCCAGCCTCCACGCCGGCATCTGCGGCGAGCACGGCGGCGATCCCATGAGTGTGGAGTTCTGCCATCGGATCGGACTGGACTATGTGTCCTGCTCCCCCTTCCGGGTGCCCATCGCAAGACTGGCGGCTGCACAGGCGGCTATTAAAGAAGGATAGGCCATCGTCCCGTTAGAAGAAAACGGAATCAATTTGGCATATGTACGGTGAGAATGCTCGTCATTCTCACCGTATTCGTTTCAACGGTTGCTTTGCCTTTCTGCCCCTCGACAGACCCGACAATCGCCTGCTTCTAAAGTTTCAATCCCGGCGGCAGTGCCCGTTATCAATCGGAGTAATTCGGGAAAACTTCTCAATGATGGTTTCGCCGATTGCAGGCGCAGAACAAAAACGCCGCGGCCGGTTCGTCTATACGGTGGGGCTCTGCGGAGCGCGGGCGCAAGCAATGGCATGGAATAGCCTAAGAAAATCTTAAACCCTTCGGTGTTTACTTTCCTGTGCTTCCATGGTAAAATAGAAAAAATGCTGATAATTAGGAGAGAAACGGAAATGCCAGGAAAATTTGAAGCACCCAGAAACATGCCCCGTGGAGCCGGATGCCCCGGACCGGTCAGACGCCGTCGGCGCAGGAAAGGATTCCCTTTTCTCCCGGTGGCGATTCTGCTGATCCTTGGGCTGACTGTGACAATACTTCTGACCCGGTGCGGCGGTGAAAGGGATTCCCGCCCTCAGCCCTCTGACGCCCCAGAAACCACGGCCGCCGCTGCCTCCTCCCAGCCCGAAGTGGTGGCCAGGGCAACGGTTGCATCCCAGGGGGATCTGTTGATGCACATATACCTGTTTACGGGCAATGCCAGATTTCCCTCAGCCTACAATCTGGGGGATGGAAAGTACAACTTTGATTCCATTTTTCAGTATGTTCGTCCTTACATCTCCGAAGCGGATTTGTCCGTAGTCAATCTGGAGACCACCTTCGGCGGGGAAGACTATCCCTACTCCGGAAATCCCTTCTTCAACTGCCCGGATCCCCTGGCGGACTCTCTGGCGGGAACCGGCTATGATGTCGTCCTCACGGCCAACAATCACTGCGGCGATACCACTGTGGCGGGTCTGAAGCGGACGCTTAACCAGGTTCGAAGCCGGAACTTGACAACCCTGGGCACCCAGCTGAACGACCAGGAGAAGAAATATGAGGTCGTGGATGTAAACGGTATTAAAATCGGCATGTTCTGCTATACCTATGCCGCCGGGCAGGAAAGTGACGGCAGTCCCAATCTGAACTTCCAAAACCAGACCATCATCCGGGAAAAAGGCGTTGTCAACTACTTTACGACGGACAACCTGGATCGGCTGTACACCGAAACCCAAGAGATTCTTGCCGATATGAAGGCGGAGGGGGCGGAAGCCACCATGCTCTTCATTCACTGGGGCACGGAGTATACCCTGTCCCAGGACGGCACCTATACCATGACCCAGGACGCTGCCCAAAGCGCCATTGCCCAGAAGATGTGTGACCTTGGCATCGATGTCATTGTGGGAGGCCATCCCCATGTGGTGGAGCCGATGGATCTGCTCACCAGCAGTACCGACCCGGAACATAAGACGGTGTGTATTTACTCCCTGGGCAACGCGGTGTCCAACCAGCGGCGGGAGGAAATGAAGATGAAAACCGGTCACACCGAGGACGGCGTTTTGTTCACCGTCACCTTTGAAAAGGACTCTGAGGATACCGTTCAGGTATCAGAGGTGGAGGTGGTCCCCACCTGGGTGAATAAATTTACCAATGGGGACGGAAAAGTTGAATATCATATTCTGCCCCTGGACGAGAGTTCCCAGGGTCAGTGGCAAACGCTGTACGGCCTCACTGACGCCGCGGCCGCGGAGCTTCAGGCATCTTTCGACCGAACCATGGCCATTGTAGGGCCGGGTCTGAGCAAGTGCAGGGAGTATCTGGGGGCAGCGCCAGGTATGACAGAGTGACGAAGCGGGTTTGCCAACCTGCCTTAACTGAAAAGCCGGCACCTGCTTCAATCTGGCGGGTGCCGGCTTTAACAATTGGATAAGAGAATTACGGGAAAACACGGGCCACATGCTCGGCCAGGCATTTCCAGTCGTACTCGGTCAGAAGATGGGGGCCGGTGCGGAGATGATAGCCCAGTCTTCCCTTCCTTCGCCGGGCAGAAGCAGGGACGGGACAGTTTTAAACGCTCGCATGGCGGTTTCCTCAGTTGTTATCCAGCATTTCCGCCAGATCGGGGGGTGTTCAGGGAGCCGTCGGGGTTGCGGCCCAGGGACACATTCATCTCTTCCAGCTTCTTGTTGTCCAGATTGTAGACAAAGTGCATGGCGAGGAAGGCAATCAGGCAGCCGATGGCGGACAGCAGGCCGGACATCATCTTCACGTTCCTGGCAACCTCCAGGGTCTGCTCGCTCTGGTTGGCGGCAATGTAGCCGCACCAGCTCAGGCACAGGGCAATGATGGAGGTGGAGAAGCTGGAGACGAATTTGGACAGGAAGTTATAGGTGGCATACACGGTGCCCTCTTCCCGGCGTCCGGTGATCATCTCCCGATAGTCGATACAGTCGGCAATCAGCGCCCACATCAGCAGACTGAACAGACCCATGAAGGCGCCGCTGACGAATTGCAGGGCAATCCAGACATAGGGGTTGGAAATAGGAGCAAAGGCCAGAATCATATCCACCACAAAGCTGCCCAGGAAGGGTCATTTCCTCTTCCATGGGGCACTGGGCAAGTCTTCACCCGCGGCACAGGCATGACCCCTACCCAGTACCTCCGAAGCCACAAAAAGGATGCCTGAGGCGCAAATCATATACGCAAATGAAGGAAGAACGGCAGAGTCCAAAAACAGGACTCTGCCGTACATTTCATATTGGATGACACTCAGAAACAACGTCCTCCGCGCAGGACGCGGCAAAACGGCTGCAGCCTCAACTGGCTGCAGCCGTTGCGTATCGTTTTTCGCAGCCTGTGCCCTTCGGTGCTGACGACTGTGTTGGCGAGCTTTTTTACCAGCCCCGTTTATGCTGACATGAAATGGTTTTTACCCACGACCCAGAATACGGGAGGCGTTTTCCTCGCTGAACTGCTTGCTGTACAGAGCGTGGTAATAGCCGCCCTTCTTCAGAAGCTCCATGTGCTTGCCCTGCTCCACAATTTTCCCGTCCTTTACCACCAGAATCAGGTCTGCCTTGCGGATGGTGCTGAGCCGGTGGGCAATGAGGAAGGAGGTTCTGTCCCGGAGCAGATGGTCAATGGCCGCCTGAATCAGCTGCTCGGTCTGGGTATCAATGGAGGAGGTGGCCTCGTCCAGAACGAAAATTCTGGGATCGGCCAGAACTGCCCGGGCAAAGGAGATCAGCTGCTTTTCACCGGTGGACAGGCGGTCGCCGCCCTCCCCTACGTCGCTGTCCCAGCCCTTTTCCAGCTTGGCAACCACCGTATCGGCAGAAACCGCTCTCGCGGCGGCCTCCACCTCCGCGTCTGTGGCGTCCAGGCGCCCGTAACGGATGTTCTCCCGGACGGTTCCGGAGAACAGATGGGGATTTTGCAGCACATAGCCGATGTTACTGTGAAGCCAGAGCTGGCTGCGCTCCCGGTAATCCCTGCCGTCAATGAGGATCTGCCCCTCCGTCGGCTCAAAGAACCGGCAGGCCAGGTTCACCAGGGTGCTTTTTCCCGCCCCGGTCTCGCCCACAATGGCCACAGTGGTGCCTGCGGGAATCCGCAGGGAGAAATGCTCCAGCACGTTTTCGCCTCCGTCAGGATAGCGGAAGGTCACGTCCCGGAATTCGATTTCTCCCACCAGCGGCTCCCAGTTCTCCATTTTGGGATGGAATACATCTCCGTATTTCGCTTCCACTTCCAGAGTATCCTTCACCTGCGGCACCTGGTCCATGAGTCCCATGACACGCTCGATGGAGGCCTGGAGGGAGATGAACTCGGCGATATTTGCCGCGGTCATTTGAATCGGCTCGAAAATGCTCACCGCGTAGGTGGTGAAGGTGGAGAGTGTGGCGATTTCCAGCACCTGCTCCAGAACCATGTGGCCGCCCCGCAGCAGCACAATGGCCACGGCGGCGGTGGAGCAGAACAGCACCAGGGGAATGTACACGGCGTTTAAGCGGGCGGCGCGGATGCCGGAGTCGTGCATGGATTTGGTCAGCGTCCGGAAGGAATCCGTGTTCTGCTCCTCGATGACCAGGGTTTTGGAGGTTTTCGCCCCGGTAATGCCCTCGTTGAAGGAGCCGGTAATTTTGGAGTTCAGCTTCCGGATCTTCCGGTTCCAGTGGAGAATCCGGTTCTGGAAGTAACCCGTGAGCACGGCGATCACCGGAACAATCACAATGACCACCAGAGCAAGCTTCCAATTCAGCATCAGCATGGCGCCGAAGGTGCCGAAGACGTAAAACATTGCCCATAAAATATCCGTAAAGTTCCAGGCGATCATGGCGGCGATGCGCATGGTATCGCTCATAACCCGGGTCAGAAGATACCCGACTGGGGTCACATTGTAGAAGGAGAAGGACAGGGTCTGCAGATGGGTAAACAGCTGTCTGCGCATATCCTTGCCCACGTTCATTTCAATGTACATGGAGTTCCGGCTGAACATGGTTACAGACACCGCCTGCAAGGCAATCACCAGGAGATAAGCCAGCGTATAGGGAGCCAGTCCGGAGACGGTGCCCGCTTCTATGAAGTTCCGGATGGCGTACCGCTGGAACAGGGGCAGCGCCACATCAATCACGGCGCAGATGAGATTAAACAGCAGCATGGCGCCAAAGGCCCTTTTGTAATTGGAGAGAATGGGAAGCAGGCGCTGCCATATTTTTACATCAAAGGATTTTGTATATTCCTGTTCGTCAAAAGCAGCCATTACTGTTCACCTCCCTGGGTCACAAGCTTTCGGTCGTCGCTGCTCATTTGGATATCGTAAATTTCTTTATAGATGCCGGGACGGGAAATCAGCTGGGCGTGGGTGCCCAGATCCGAGATCCTCCCGTTGTCCAGCACCAAAATCTGATCCGCCTGCATCAGAGTGGTTACCCGGTGGGAAATGAGGATAACCGTAGCGCGGCCCAAATGGGCGTGAAGGGCCTGACGGATTTTGGTATCCGTCTCTGCATCCACGGCGGAGAGGGAATCGTCGAAGATCATAATGGGGGCCTTCTGCATGAGCATCCGGGCGATGGCCACCCGCTGCTTCTGCCCGCCGGAGAGGGTGACGCCCCGTTCTCCCACCACGGTGTCGTACCCTTCGGGAAATTCCGTAATGGCCTCGTCCACACAGGCCACCGACGCGGCCTCCCGCACCGCTGCTTCCGAAGCGTCAGGGCTCGTGGCGGATATATTCTCCCGAATGGTCTGGGAGAACAGGAACGGCTCCTGAAGCACCAGGCCGATCTGCCTTCTCAGGCTCTCCCGCCGGAAAAGACGGATGTTCCGTCCGCCGATGGTGATGGCACCATTTCCCTCGTCCAGCTCATAGAGCCGATCCAGCAGGTGTACCAGGGTGCTTTTGCCGGAGCCGGTGCCGCCGAGAATGGCAAAGGTACTGCCCTCACGGATGGTGAAGGAGACATCGTCCAGCACCTTCTGGCTGCCGTAGCCGAAGGTCACATGGTCGAATACAATGTCGCCGGAGACCTGAGCGTCTACGGCCTCCTTTTCGTCCGTCTCCTCCGGGGCGCTGAGAATGTAGCCTACCCGATCCATGGAGACGCCGGCCTTGCTCATTTCAGAAAGCACCCGGCCCAGAGAGCGCACCGGCCAGGTAAGGGCCTCGTTGTAGGTAATAAAGGCCAGGAACGCCCCCAGGGTCATGCGTCCGGAAACGGCCTCTGTGACGCCGACCACAATCACCACCATCACCTGCAAAGCGGTAAGCAGGGTGCCGGAGGCCCAGTACACCGACAGAAGCCTTCCCAGTCGGATCCAAAGCCGGGAAAAGCCGTCGTTCTTCTCGTTAAACCGCTCCACCTCATATTTTTCCCGTCCGAAGGCACGCACCACCCGCACGCCGGTGAGGTTTTCCTGGGCGCAGGTGGTGAGCGCCCCCTCCGCCTCGTCGGCTGCCTGAAACCGGGAGGAAATCTTTTTGTAGAAGATCCCGGAGGACAGGCCCACAATGGGGATGAAGGTCAGGGCCACCAGAGACAATTTGACGTTCATGGTGAACATAATGGACAGGTAGAGCAGGATCAGGAACACCGTCCGCACCACCTCCACCAGCTGGTTGCAGACAAAGTTCCGAATCACATCCACGTCCGAGGTGCACCGCTGGATCATATCTCCCGTGGCGTGGGCGGTATGCCAGGCATAGCTCAGGCGCTGGATGTGACGGTACAGGTCGTCCCGGATCCCCTTGACAAAGCCCTCAGAGCCTTTGGACAGGTTGATCCTCTGGCCGTAGTTGCACAGGCCCCGGAACAGGGCTGTCACCAGCACCGCCGCTGCCGCCATCCACAGCGCCCGGAGGGGCTGTGTCCGGAGGGCCTCCACCGGAATCCATCCCTGTACCAGAGCGGGCAGCTGTAACGGCTTGTCTCCCAGCACCGAGTCCACCGTCAGACGGATGATCTGGGGTGTCAGGGCGTTGAACACCATTCCCAGGCAGGCGCAAATAAGGGCGACGGCAAAGTACCTGCCGCAGCCGCGGAGATAGCGCAGGATCATATTGACCTTTTCCTGCCGGGAGAGCTTATACTGTGGTTCCATTCTATTTCTTCCTCCTTTCAATAGGCGCAAAAAAACGCGCCTTCCATCCGGAAGGCGCGGGCCAAATACAGCAGAAAAGCCTAAAAACTTCCTCTGCGGGCGCGCAAAAGTCCACCGGACAGGTAATTGCTTACATAGCCAGTCAAAGCATAATTCAGAACTGTCATATTGCGCGCCTCCTTTCAAGTCAATTTCTGGATTAGTATATCCGCTCTGCTCCGGTTTGTCAAGACATATTCGCGATTTTTCCCGGAAAAGCTCTGAATCGGATTGCCGCGGCTGGCCCTTTTCGCCGGGATGTGCTATACTGGGGTCTATCTGAAAATAATTTTCCGAAAAAGTGAAACCTTTTTGCCGGGTCTTCGTGTATACAGGTGAAAGGACTTATACAGAAAAGGAAGGGATCAACCATGGAAGACAGCCGGATCATCGATCTGTACTTTGCCCGGTCAGAAAGGGCTATCCAGGAAACGGACAGCAAATACGGCGGTTATTGCTACAAAATTGCCTACAGCATTCTGGGGAGCCGGGAGGATTCCGAGGAAAGCGTCAACGACACCTACCTGTCCGCCTGGAGGGCCATGCCGCCCAGAAGACCCTCTGTACTCTCTACATTTTTAGGCAGACTCACCCGGAACATATCCATTGACCGCTGGCGGAAGGAAACCGCCGGAAAGCGGGGCGGCGGCGAATTGGAGCTTACCCTGGAGGAGCTGGGAGAGTGCGTCTCCGGAGAGAACAGTGTGGAGGATACCCTGCTCCTGAAGGAGGTTATGAAAAGCCTGAACGGCTTTCTCAAGGAGCTTTCCGAGGAGGAGCGAAACGTCTTCCTGTGCCGGTATTGGTATGTGAATTCTCTGGAAGAGATTGGGGGCAAAACCGGCTTCTCTCTGGGGAAAATCAAAACCATGCTTCACCGGACACGGAATAAGCTGGCAAAGCATCTGGAAAAGGAGGGACTGAGATGACGAGTTTGGAGCTGTTTCAGGCGCTGGGAGGCGTCAGTACGGAAAACCTGGCCGGGGCGGACGCGCTGCAAAGGATGCCGGCGAAATCTGTATCCCGATCCCATCTCAAGATTCACCGGTTAGGCCTTCTGGCGGCGGTGCTGGCGGCATTGCTGCTGCTGGCGGGATGCGTGGCGGTTTACCTGCGGCTTCAGGATATGTCCATCGGCAGGGAAATCTATGTGCGGGCATTTGACGAAAAAGGAAAAGCCATCGAGCCTGCGGAAAAAGAACGGTTAGTTATTAACTTTGCCGGAATCGCCGGAAGCCCGGAGCAGAAGGCCTCCGCCCAGTGGTATGAATTTACGGAAAGCTACGATCCGGATCACGCGCTGATGACCAAGGCTGGGGACGACCCGGATATTCCCAACAACTATGAATATATCTATGGCTGCTACACCCAGGAGATGGTGGACAGGCTGAACGAGATCAAAAATGAAAATCAGGTGGAGCTTTTGGAAGCGGAGATTCTCATTCAGCGGTGGCAGGATGAGATTGCCCTGGAAGCCCTGGGGAAAACCTCCCTGCTCCGGGAGGGAGCCGACGCCACCATGGAGCGGGCAGCGACCATAGGGGAGGTATCCGGGGTCCTCTTTGCGCCCTATAACTTTAAGCTGGAATATGAACTGACTCTCACCGGAGAAAATCCCGTATGGGGGAAGCGGGTGGGCGTGACAGAGCTATACCAGCACAACGGTTATCTGCCCTACAATGGCACCTGGCATTTGGATGCGGATACCTACCAGCAGTGGACGTACACCACAAGCCAGGGCGTCTCATTGCTGCTTGCCCTGAATAAGACCGGTCATGGGTTTATGATCTGCCAGCTGGACAGCGGCATTCTCACGGTAAATATCGCGGGAAAAACCACCAACACGGACTATCCGGAACCGGATCAGGTGCCTGGGAAAAAGGCCATGGAGGCCTTTGCGGAGGTCATTGACTTCTCCGTGGCTCACGAACCCTTTGATGCTGCCGCTATCCAATCCAAGCTGGACATAGCGGACACGGCCTATAAAGAAGCCAATACCTATGTGCCGGAGGTCTATGAAAGCTATGGGGATTACATTCTCCAAAGAGGATATGGCTGGATGCCGGGAAACCAGTATGCCTTCGCTGATTTGAACGGAGACGGGGAGGACGAGCTGCTCCTGGGGCAGGATGGCTGGTGCGGTACATGGCTTACCATGAAGGACGGCGAGGTGGAGAGCCTCGGTGGCCTTGGCGTCTGGTTCCGACCCTGTCAGAATGGAAGCTGCGAGTATTTTGATTCCGGAAGCTTCAGCCAGCAGTACCGTTACTGGTATTCCTCTCTGCCAGGGACTGCTTCCGAAGAGGGCGAAAACAGTTCGTTTGTTGGCATTGCATACCGGGATGGCCAGTGGTGGAGGTTCGATACCATGCAGGATGCTTTCAAATCGAAGAATCAGAAGTCCATTACTCAGGAGGAAGCCGATGCCATTCGTGCCCGGTACCTGGCGGTGGAATTGGACTGGCAGGATCTTCGAAACTTCCCTCTGGGGGAAAACGGGAGTACCATTGGGTCGTATCTGGAAGCCCTGGATAAAAACCCTGGCAGCGAAGCGGTTCGGAAATTTTATTCGGATTATGTCCGGGAACAGGCGGCTGACGGCAGCTGCTTATTCACCCATTACCGTTTTCTGGATCTCAACGGCGATGGCATAGAAGACCTTCTTCTCAGCGGCGATGGGGAAATGTTTTGGCAGTTCGAGGTCTATCGTTATGGGCGGATTGCCTATTCCCAAATGATGGATCTTTACCTCTGCGAGAACGGCGTTCTGGAGGACTGTTCCATTCTCCGGGAAGGGGCGGACAGCGGGAACATAGAGATTGAAGAACACGTTTTCTATCGATTCCATGAGAATTTCCAGCTGGAGGTTTTGGATTACGCCGCCTACAACAAGGCCACCGCCGCCTGGCAGTCTGACCGGGACGGCACACCCATGGACACGGCGGAAGCGGAAGCCATTCTGGCAAAATATCCCCGGATCGATCAGGAAATGCGGCCTGTTTCGGAGCTGCTGGGGTGAGGTCCCCTATGCCACGGTCCCCACAGTCACGGCGAAGCCGTGACTGTGGGGGACTACTCCGTTCCTCCGGCCAGCGCCTCAATGGCCTCTCCCAGTGCCTCCGCGGCCACCAGTGCCTCGTCCCGGGTATTTCCGGCGGCCCCAACCTCAATGAGCAGCGCCCCGCCAATCAGATCCTGATTGTACTTCGCTCCCCGGATCTGCAACGGCCGGGTGATCCCCGGATGCTGCCGCTCCAGCATGGCGTGAAGCTTTAACCCCAAACTCAGATTCTCCTCATACCCCTCCTGATTTCCTCCAATCACCACCATCAGCTGGGCGGATTTTTTTCCGTCCGCCACCGCCTCCGTCTTCATCTGGGCACCGGACCCACCGGAGGCGTCCCGGTGGAGATCCAGCACCAGCCGGATGGTGGGATAGGCGTCCAGATACGCCCGGATGGACGCCCTGGCATCGGTGTAGGAGCCGTTGTAGGATGGGTAGTCGTGGAAGTCCCGGTCCTGAATCACGGTGATCCCGGCCTCCTCCAGCCGCTCCTTCAGCCGGGCCCCGATGGACAGCATGTTGTATTCCTCGTCCCGGGTGCGCCAGGCGGCGGTTTCTTGGTAGTTTTCTCCATTTTTTGTATAGCTCTCCGTGGTGTGGGTGTGAAGAATCAGCACCGTTGGCTCCTCGCCCCGCAGCTCCCAGGTGAGGGGTGAGGCCAAAAGGGCGGCAATGTCGGGACTTTCCCCGCTGGCATTGTAGATTTTGACCTCCTCCGGATCAGAAAAGGACGGCCCGGCGGGCAAAGGCTGGGGAAACGTCGCGGCAGCGGGAGATTCCACGAAATCCGGGGAAAAAGCCTCCAAAGACGGCGAAAACCGGACATTACGTCCGGTTTCTAAAAACAGAAAAAAAGAGGCGGTATCGGGGGATATAAGATGCTTTATCAGCTTTTCCGGCACCCCGGCGGCAAACAGCCGCAGCACCAGAGCGCACAGCACGGCACAAAGTCCCACCCGCAAGGTTCGCTGCTCCAATCCCATACCTCCTTTGCAAAAGGTCTACGCCTTCGGCCTCCATTTGGGCCTTGTCCGAAGCTCCACCCGAAGCTGCTGGAAAAATTCTGTCAGCAGGGCGGCGCATTCCGCCTCCCGAACTCCCTGCTCCACCACCGGATGGTGGTTAAAGCCCATGTCAAACAGACTGCACACCGATCGCACCGCACCGGCCTTTTGATCTCCGGCCCCGTAGACCACTCTGGGGATCCGGGCGTTCACAATGGCCCCGGCGCACATGGGGCAGGGCTCCAATGTCACATACAGCGTACATTCCCACAGCCGCCAGCCGCCAAGGGTTTCGCAGGCGTCAGAAATGGCTTCCAGCTCCGCGTGCGCCAGGGCGTTTTTCCCCTTCTCCCGGCGGTTTCTGCCTCTGCCCACAATCTCGTCCTTCCGGACGATGACACAGCCCACAGGCACCTCTCCATCGTCAAAGGCCTCCCGGGCCAGGCGTAAGGCCTCGTCCATATAATCGGTATCCTCCATGATGCTCCCTCCCCGTATTTCCTTTATCATAGCGGAATATTCGGAAAAAGGGAAGCGAAATTTTGACCCTCTCAGTATACCACAGCCCGAATGGTTTTTTTGCCGAAGGGCTGTCCCACAGGGAAAAGCCTCCAAAGCAGCTGCTTTAGAGGCTTTTGTTCAGGCGTTTTTCGGTTTTTTCTGATTCTGGGGACGCTCTTTCTTCTTCCTTCGAAGCGCACCCTTCCGGTCGAAGCAGGCAGCGGCAATGAAATTGATGGCGAGGGTCACCAGCACCACCAGCACCGCCTCCCAGGTTAAGCAGCTGACCGCCCGCCACACCATGTCCGTGACCTCCATGGAGCCGAAGCGCCCTGTGATGATCCACATGATGATGGTCAGCACCAGTCCCAGCAGTCCCAGCAGGGCGCCGGCAATCCGCTGGGTGAACCGCCAGGCGTTCACGCTGCCCATGCCGTAGTAGCACCGGTAGCCGAAATAGTAGTTGGCCTCCTTTGGAGCCAGAAACAGATAGGCAAGCCCCAGAACGAGGAGCACAACAGGGCCGGCCATCACCGCGAATCTGCACACCGTTACCAGGCTTCCAAACACCTTGCTCAGATCCGGAAGCAGGGAGGCCGGGTCAAAGCCGTCCATCAACGCCTTAATGGATGCAATGTCCAGCTCTGGCTCTGTGGCGGCTGTGGTGGCTGTCAGGGTCATAAAATACATTATTTTTCCTCCAGGAATTTGCTGATCTCCCGCATGAAGCTGCCCGCGTCCTGGAACCGGTGGTAAATGGAGGCAAAGCGGATGTACGCCACCTCGTCCAGGGTTTTGAGCCGCTCCATGACCATCTCACCGATTTTGTCCGTGGTGATTTCCCGTTCCAGGGTGTTCTGAATGGTCTGTTCGATCTCGGTTGTAATGCGGTCTAAGTCGTTTACGTCCACCTTCCGCTTGTCGAAGGCCCGGATCATGGAACTCATGACCTTGTTGCGGTCAAAATTCTGCCGGGTGCCGTCCCGCTTCACCACGATAATGGGCAGACTTTCCACCACCTCATAGGTAGTAAATCGTCTCTGACACTTCATGCACTCCCGGCGGCGGCGAATGCTCAGCCCATCTTCAGAGTGACGGGAATCTACGACCTTGCTTTCCTGATCGCCGCAAAATGGACATTTCATAAGAAATCCCCTTTCTTTTCGTAGATTATACTGCATTATACCAGATTTTGTGAAATCTGTCCAGTTTTTTTTACAAAACACAGGCCAAAAGCCTTGCCGATCCTCCAAAATCGGGGTACAATGACGGTAACGAAGGATCATGACCCGCTGTCCGGGCAGATTTCCACGATTTTCCAGATTCAAAAAAGGAGTTCCCTATGAAGCAAAAGCAATTATTTGCCCTTTGGGGCGTTATGTTTATTGTATGCGCCGGGCTTGGTTTTATCCCGGAGCCCAGGGGCCTGCTGCAGGGCGTGCTGACGGTATGCGCCCTGGTGTTCTTTATTCCCGGCGCCCTGCTCCTCCGACTTTCGGTTCAGCGCCGTGACAGGCAGACCCTGTCCCTGGTTCGGAATCTCGCCGCCGCTTCCCTGGGCCTGACCCTGGTGCTGCTGGTGCTGAATTTTCTCGCCGCCCTCCGCTCGGAAGTCCTGGGAGATGTGCTGTACTATGTACTGACCATTGTATCCAGTCCTATGGTGTGCAGCGGCTATTGGGTGCTGAGCCTGTTCCTGTGGGCCTGCCTGCTGATGGTCAGCATTCAATGCCTGAACAAATGTCCCAAGCCCCAATAACCGGAAGCCGGGAAGGATTCCTGCCCGGCTTCTTTATGCTTCCTGCTTCAGAATTTTGGAATAGCCCTTTCCGTACTGAACGCACCGGGACACCCGGCTCAGGGTGGCGGAGGAAATCTCCGCCTGGGCCATGACCTGGCTGTAGGTGTTGCCCTCCAGCAAAAGCTGGGCGGCAAAGCACCGCTCCGCCATGTTCTCCACTTCCTTCACCGTGCACAGATCCTCAAAAAATGCCTGGCAGTCCTCTTCCGTCTGTAAGCTTATGATTTTTCTGTATAATTCAGCGATATGCTCCGCCTTTTCCTTTGCGCCCATCTTATTCCTCCCATGTGGTATCAAGGGCGTTTCTCAGGAACGCCCGGGTCTTTTCGCTCCGGGGATTGCCGAACACCTGCTCCGGCGGGCCCATTTCCTCAATGACGCCGTCGGTCATGTACATGACCACATCCGCCACCTGCCGGGCAAACTCCATTTCGTGGGTCACCACGATCATGGTGTTGCCGCCGTTTTTCAGTCCCCGGATCACCCGCAGCACCTCCCCGGTCAGCTCCGGGTCCAGGGCGGAGGT
>DEUP01000010.1:0-46690 GCA_002362625.1 Clostridiales bacterium UBA3259 | reverse complement strand
TCCAGGGCGGAGGTGGGCTCGTCAAAACAAAGAATTTCCGGATTCAAGGCCAGCGCCCGGGCAATGGCCACCCGCTGCTGCTGTCCGCCGGAGAGCTGATGGGGATAGGCCTCCGCCTTGTGCAGGAGCCCCACCTTTTGGAGAAGCGCTTCCGCCTTGGCCTTATTCTCCGCCGCTGTACCCCGCTTGAGCAGGTTTGGGGCAATCGTGATGTTTTCCAATACGGTATACTGGGGGAAGAGGTTGAAGCTCTGGAACACCAGCCCAAAGTGGAGCCGATTTTCCCGGCTCTCCGTATCACTTTGGGACAGCAGCTGCTTGCCTCTGACCCAGATCTCCCCCTCGTCCGCGGTTTCCAGGAAGTTCAGGCACCGCAATAGGGTTGTCTTACCGCTGCCGGAGGAGCCAATGATGGCCAATACCTGACCCTCCTCCAGGGAAAAGCTGACTCCTTTTAATACGTCCGCCTCTCCGAAGCCCTTTTTTATATTTTTTACATCCAATACTGCCATAGCTTACCCTCTGAAATAGCTGAGTTTCTTATCCAATTTGTCCAGCAGAATCGTCAGCACTCCGCTGAATACCAGGTAAAATACACCGGTAAAGAACAGGGGCCAGATCAGGCCCTTCTTGATGAAGCTTTCTCCCGCCCAAATGATCTCGTAAATTCCAATGATCCGCGCCAGAGACGTATCCTTCACCAGGGTGATGATCTCGTTGCCCATGGGGCCGGTGATCCGTTTGACGACCTGCAGCAGCACCACCCGGAAGAAAATCTGACCCTTGGTCATGCCCAGCACCTGGCCTGCTTCATATTGTCCCTTGGGGATGGACTGAATGCCGCTGCGGTAGATCTCCGAAAAGTAGCAGGCGTAGTTGATGGAGAAGGCCACAATGGTAGCCTGGAACCGGGTGATTCCCGTCAGATCGAACATCAGCCCCGGGCCGTAGAAAATGATAATCAGCTGAAGCATCAGGGGCGTTCCGCGGATCACCCATACAAAGCCCCGGGTCAGCCGCCGCAGCGGGGTGAACTTACTCATGGAACCAAAGCAGATTACCAGTCCCAGGGGGATGGAGAAGAGCAGGGTGAGAAAAAAGATGGCCAGAGTTTGCCGGAATCCCGCCAGAAGCTGCAAGAGAACCGTTGAGAACATGGTGTTTCCTCCGTTTATGATACGCACAAAGTCTCCCTTTTGCAAGGGAGGCTTTGGCTTTTATAAATCGCTGACTTACTTTGCCAGGGTCAGGCTGTACTTCTCCGCCAGGGCGTCCAGGGTGCCGTCGTTCATCCACTTGGCAAGCAGTTCGTTAAACTTGGCGGTCATGTCAGAATCCTTCCGGAAGGCCACGCCGTACTCTTCGCTGGTCAGGCTGATACCGGCGGCCAGATCCGCATAGCTGGTGCCTCCGCCGGTCATGGCGTTTGCCATGGTGATGTCAATGACGCAGGCGTCGGAGGTACCGGCGGCTACTTCCATCAGAGCGGCGGCCTGATCCTGCAAGGTCACATAGCCGGTGATGCCCAGATCGTCCAGAGCAGCCTGACCGGCGGAGCCGTTCTCTACAGCGAACTTCAGATCACTGAGGCTCTCAATGTAGTCGTAGTCGTCCACTACATCGGCCTTCATTACAATCACCTGGGCGTTGATCACATAGGCGTTGGAGCAGCTGGAGTTCAGGGTGACCTCGTCGGTGATGGTCATTCCGTTCCAGACGGCGTCAATGTTCTTGCTTGCCAGCTCCTGGAACTTCATGCCCCAGTCGGTCAGGACAAAGAACTCCACATCCACGCCCAGCTCCTTGGCAAACATCCGGGCAAACTCGGCGTCGAAGCCCGTCCATTCGCCGTTCTCGTCCTTATAGTCCATGGGAGCGTAGTCGGTGATGCCTACCACCAGCTTGCCCTTGTCCTGAACCGCCTTCATGTCGGAGGCGGAAGCGCTCTTGCCGCAGCCGGTGAAGCACAGTACCAGCATCGCGATTGCCAGAACCAATGTCATTTTCTTTTTCATAATCGATACCTCTCTTTCCCCTGTGGGGCTTGATTTGTTTGATGACAGGATTATACTTCATCAAACTAAAGAAGTAAAGTACTTTTTCCCAATTTTCCACAGCTTTGTAGGATTACACAAGGGCGCTGCTTCCAGCGGTACTTTAGTGCGCTAAAGTGCATAAATTCAGGATGTCATTTTCCCCCAGAGGGCCGCATATGCTGTCCCAGGTAAGGAGGGATGACCATGACGCAGCAGTCACAATTACCCCACAAGCTGCAGCTGAATGAGAGGCGTCAGCTCACCATGACCGGGGTGACGGAGGTGGTCAGCTTTGACGATGGGGCGGTGGTTTTGCAGACCTCTCTGGGCACCCTCATTGTCCAGGGGAAGCAGCTGCAGCTGAAGACCCTCTCCCTGGACGGCGGCCAGGTGGCGGTGGACGGGGAGATTTCCGCCCTGAGCTATGAGGAGCCCCGGGCCGCGGGTGGATGGCGGCGGCTGTTCGGATGACCCCCCGGATCGCCGCCCACCGCCTGCTCCTGGGACTGGCCCTGGGGGCGGCGCTGGGACTTTGGTATGGCTTCCTCCGGCCTCTGCGCCGCAGACACAGCATGACGGGAGACGGGCTGTTCCTGCTGGGGGCCGTCTGGTGCTGGCTGTATCTTGGCTTCGGCCTCTGCGGCGGGGACTTGCGGCTGGGGTATTTTCTGGCCTTGGGGATGGGCGCTCTGGGCTGGGAGAGCACCGTTGGCCGGTGGCTGCGTCCTGTTTTTTGGGGGATTTGGGAAATAATGGGAAGGATATGGGACCTGTTCTGCCTGCCGTTCAAAAAATTTTTCAAAATCGTAAAAATTTTGTTTGCATCTGGGGAAAAATGGGTTACAATGATAAGAGTATACGCGCGCCAACACCGACGGCGGGGAGGTAACCATGGAAAAGCAAATCAGCATTCCGCCAAGAAAATCAAAAATCCACATCAGAAGAAGTCCCCTGGCCCTAAAGCTGGTGCTCACTGTGCTTATTCTGTTCTCTACAGCGTCCCTGGTGGCCCTGCGGTGGGTACACCTGGACCTGCAGCAGGAAATCGAAAATCAAAAGGCCCAGGCCGCCGAGCTGGAATACAAAAACGCCGCCCTGGAGCAGCGCAGCCAGAACGTGGGAAGCGTGAGCACCATTAAGGACATTGCCCAGAGTGAATTAGGCCTGGTGGATCCCAACACCGTGGTAATCCGGCCAGAGGAAAACTACACTGGAGAGGCCGTCCTTTCTCCCACGGAGGAAGCGGTCCCCACCCAGTCTGAACCGTAATACCGGCAGAATCTGCCAAAAATATGGAGGAAGCAAAGCATTTATGGAGTTAACCGTAGGAACTGTCCTGGAGGGCAAAGTAAAATCCATTACCAGCTTCGGAGCGTTCGTCGCCCTTCCGGAGAACAAGACCGGCATGGTACATATCTCTGAGGTGGCAAACACCTATGTCAGCGATATCCGCCAGCATCTGACGGAGGGTCAGGACGTGAAGGTGGTGGTCATCGGCACGGAGAACAACAAGATTAACCTTTCCATAAAGCGTCTGGAGCCAAAGCCCCAGCGCCCCGAGGGAAATGGCTCCCGTCAGGGCTTCCGCAATGGAAACGGTCAGCGCCGGGAGGGCAGTTTCCAGCCCCGGGAGCAGAACCGTGCCCCCCGTGCCCCGGTGCAGCCTGCCGCTCCCAAGACCGCTGACCAGCTGTTTGAGGAAAGGCTGAAGGCCTTTATGACCGAATCCGACAATAAGCTGGCCTCCGTGAAGGCCTACTCCGAGCACCGGAGCAAGAACAGCCGGAGAAGAGGATAATCGTGCAAGCCGTTGTCATCACCGGCGGCTCCCGTGGAATCGGGGCTGCCGCCGTGGAGGCCTTCGCCCGGCGGGGTGATCGGGTCTGCTTCCTGTACGAAAAAAATCATGGGGCCGCCGCCGCTGTGGCGGAGAAAACCGGCGCCACTCCTATCTGCTGTGACGTATCCCAGGGGGAGGCCGTGAAGAAGGCCTTCGCCCAAATCCCCGATGTGGACATTCTCATTTGCTGCGCCGGGATTATGCACTTCGGCCTCCTGTCCCAGACCCCTGAGTCAGTCTGGGACAGGCTGTTTGATGTGAATGTCAAAGGTATCTATCACTGCGTCAACGCCGCCATGCCCGCCTTTCTCCGTAAGCAGGCCGGATGCGTCATCACCGTTTCCAGCATGTGGGGACAGGTGGGCGCTTCCTGCGAGGCCGCCTATTCCGCCACCAAGGGGGCGGTGATTGCTCTGACCAAGGCCCTCAGTAAGGAGCTTGGCCCCAGCGGCGTCCGGGTCAACTGTGTGGCGCCCGGAGTCATCCTGACGGATATGTGCGCGGGTCTGGAACCGGAGATCCTTACCGGTCTGGCTGAGGACACGCCCCTGGGCCGCAACGGAAACCCTCAGGACGTGGCAAAGGCCTTTACCTACCTGGCTCAGGCGGACTTCGTCACCGGGCAGGTGCTGGGAGTCAGCGGCGGATTTATTATGTAAACTTAAACGGACGCTATATCTTTAAAATAAGGAGAAGGACATGAACATTTCCATCGGCTGTGACCATGGCGCTTTGGCGCTGAAAAATAAAATCCTCGCCCATCTTACCGCCCAGGGCCATGAGGTGAAGGACTTCGGCACCTACACCTCCGACAGCTGCGACTACCCCGACTTTGCCGCCGCCGCCGCCCGGGCCGTGGCCTCCGGAGAGTGCCAGAAGGGGATTGTGCTGTGTACCACCGGTATCGGCGTCTCCATCTCCGCCAACAAGATTAAGGGTGTGCGCTGCGCCCTGCTCACCGACACCTGGACGGCCAAAATGACCCGCCTCCACAACGACACCAATATGATGGCGCTGGGAGCCGGTGTGGTTGGGGAAAACCTGGCCCTGGAAATCGTGGACACCTGGCTTGCCACGGACTTCTCCGGCGAGGCCCGGCACCAGCGCCGAATCGACAAGGTCATGGAGCTGGAAAAATAAGGAACCCCTTTCCCGGGAGGCCGAAGGTCTCCCGGGCTTTTTTCTGCCCGATGGTTTTCCCGTTTCCGGCTGGGAGCCAATTGATTAATAAAATTTTAATTTTGAAGCACTGGACTTTTTGAATTTTCGGGTATATAATGAAAATTGAATCACTGTCCCCTTTCTGCACTGTGGGGAAGACAGCGCAGGCCGCCAGGGGCGCGGTTCAGTTAATGAAAAATGGGAAATTCTGGAAGAAACGTGGAATTTCCCAAGGAAATGCTGCCCGAAATGTTTATTGTGTCGGGCGCTGATCCGTTTTTCAGAAGGTGAGGGAGTTCTATGCATTTTACCACGAAACCAAGTAGAGAGAATTTGCCTGTAAACCAGAACCGGCTCACAGTGAAACTATGGCGGAGGATTGCCTGTGCCGTGCTTTGCTTTGTGCTGCTTGGCTCCAATCTGACCGTCGCTTTCGCAACGGAGGGAAGCACTGCCACTGCGGCAGTGGAGCAGTCCGGCTATACCCTGGTGCTGACCCATCATTTTCAGGATGGGTCAGAGAGCGGCTTAAAGGTGGAGGAAACCGTGACGCTGGCCGGGGCGGATTTCCCGGAGGGTGTCTGCGACCTCAGCCGTTTTGCCCATACATATGAGCAGGCTGTGGCGGAGCAGCCCGGGTCGGTTTCCCTGAACAGCTTTGTGGAGGGGAAGGCCGCCGCGGAGATCGTCTATACGGTTCAGGAGGGTTTGACCGCCGGATTGGACGACAACGGCGCCGTTGTGTTCCAGGCTGCGGCTCAAGAGCCGGAGCCTGATCCGGAACCTGTGAATCCGCAGCCCGAACCCGAGCCGGAGCAGCCTGAGGTGATTACCTATACCCTGACGCTGACCTGCCGCTTTACGGATGCCGCGGGGAAGGTTGTGGACATGCCCCAGACGGTAACGCTGACCGGGGCGGATTTTACGGACAACGGCTATAGCGTCACCGCACCCCAATACGATCACGCCGCCGCGAACAGCCCGTCCGTGACCATTTCCCTGGACAGCTTCGACGCCTGCCATAAGGCGGCGGTTACAATTGCCTATACCGTTCAGGAGGGTTGGACGGTCTCCGCCGGAGAGGACGGCGGGGTTACCTTTGCGGAGGTTACCCAGCCTCAGGAGGAAGACAGCCTCATGCTGGCGCTTACCCACGAATTCTACCAGAATGGGGAATGCGTGGCCATTACCTACTCTCTCCATGAGCTGACCGCTGGGGACTTTAACGGAGAGGGAGTACTCTCTACCAACTCCTTCGCTGAAAAATCCGATAAGATTACCCTTACCAGCGCTCCCTCTTTGTCCATGGAGGAGGCCGAGGATGGCTACCTGGTTGGAACCCTCTGCTATGAGGTCAAGGCGGGCTGGAAGATGGTGCTCAAGGAGAACGCCGTCTCCGGCAGGGATGATGGAATCAGCCTGTTCTCCGAATTCCAGGGCGGCGGGAAGTTTGACGACTATGAGTTTGTAGCGGCGGATGTGGTTACCCTCAGGCTGCAATTTAAATACTCCAATACCGGCGGTCTGGCCGGCGTGGACGCCTCTGCTCCCCAGACCGTAGAGGCAGTTCCTGAAAAGCAGAGTGACGGTACCTATAAGGTGACATTGGTTTTGCCAACGGATGTTCCTGGCGGCTTCCGGATTGTGCTGGATCCCAGCGAGCTGAACAAATACGTGGTCAGCCCTCCCACAGGAAATGAAACGCCGGAGGAGCTGAAGGAGAAGCTGGAAAACGGCGATTTCAATGTGGATATCGTCAACCATATCATCTACTACTATCAGGAGGAGGCGGGTAAGGATACCCATCCGACCTATCAAAACCGCTACTCCACGGAGTACAACCAGGCGTGGAACGCTGCCCGATTGCTTAGCAATGATAATTATAGCGCTAAAGCGGTATGCGGCAATACCGGTGCGCACCCCAATGGCATCGAGGATCACGGTGCGAACGCGCTGGTCGACGCGAAACTGGAAGTGACGCTGAAGGAAGATCAGTTGACCAACGCAATGACACAGGGCCTTGACATTACCGTCTACTACCGCCGCAACGCCACCTGGTACACGGTCAACCACTGGGTGCCGGAGAAACTGGCGACTGGCGCGCCCGCTGGCGCAGAGACGAAGAAAGTGGATGGCGTCGATTACGTCCGCCTGGAGCAGGAGACCATCCAGGGCCGGGTGGGAGCAACCACCGCTGCCAAGGCCAAGGTTGGCGACGCCTTTGCGCTGGTATCCCCGAAGCCCTTCAATCAGGTGCTGATTGAGGATAAAGACACGGTGGTGGACATCTACTACGCCGCCGCAAGCTCCTACCGGATCATCTTCAATACCGACTATACCTACATCCCCAGACAGCAGGTTGAGAAGGACCATGATGTCGATTTTAGCCATGTCCACCAGCCGAAACGAACCGGCTATACCTTTGGCGGTTGGCGGTATCTGACAAAAGACGCAACGCCCGACCCCGTCACCGGCGAATACAAGGATACAGATTATGTGATGGCCGGAGCGAAAGATCAACCTGAGCTGACCGTTAACGAGGCGCTGATTGCAAGCGCCAAGCTGGTAGCCAGCGGCGATGCTACGGCAATCCATCTGTACCCCAAGTGGGAAAAGGCCACAACCACCGTGCGGGTCATCCTCTGGACGGAGAATCTGACCGGAACGGATGACGTGCAGGCGTTTGCCAGCGGTGGAAATACTGCCTATTATACAAATAAGTATGCCAACTATGGCAATGCGCCAGTAACCCATTATCCTCAGCTGGGAACCAGCGACTCCAATTACAGCAATGTGGGCAGCTTCACGGTGAACGTACCCACTGATTCGTCGCTGCTGGATTCCACTGATTCCAGTAAGCTGCTGGGTTCTATCCAGTCTGACCCGACTGGCAAGAATGGCGTGACTGAGAAGTTCAAAGAATTCATGGATCAGGCCAATGGTATTGACGTGGCTAACTTCTACACCCAGGCCGCGTTCGAGATCATTCACGAAGAGGAGGACAAAGTCAATTATAACGCCACCACCGCCTCTGCCGACGGCAAGACCACGATCTACGTCTACTTCACCCGGAATATCTATACCTTGCAGTTCCACTACTATGGTGCGGCAAATAACTTTAAATGCGCCGTGGCAACACACACCAATGGCTATAGTAATAGTAGTAAAAATGGCGATAGCCTTGTTCCTGACGGGAATTTTAATTATGACTACTTGGGTAAAGGCGGCGACTGGGAGAAAAATATGTGGGCTGAGGTGATTGAGCCCGACAAAATGCCCGTTCCGCAGACGATTACCATTCGTGCCAAGTATGGCGCGAATCTGCGGGAAGTCTGGCCGGCTGCTCGAGTGGAGGAAACAATCGCAACACGAAATGGGTATTCTTCTGGTTCTGATACTAAAATGATATCGTGGGCTACTACGCTTGGTAAATATTGTGAGGACGGCAGGTCTGACGCTGCTAATTCCACACACAAGGGCGAATCTACGATCATGGGCATCTATTCGGCAATGAGCTCCGAAATTATTGCAAACCCGGAAGAACCGAACACGACACATCATTTGGTGGCCTATTGGAATGGCAACACGCCCAGTTACTATCGTTACAACCACTGCTACGAGGTGCCGGAGTTGAACGTTAACGGTGCTGGTATACAGAAGGTCAGCATTTACAACAACGATACCAGCAATGAGAAAAACTTCCTGTATCTGGTGCCCACGAATAATGAGGACATTGCCAAATACGAGTTTAACGATCTGATGTTGGTATCTTACGTTGGTAATCAGATCACCTACAATGACCCTGACGGTGGCTATTACGCAGTGCGCCAGAATACACAGAATGACGTAGCCAAGTATTATGCTGTGGCCCGTCAGGTGGTTGCTATGTCCACCAACGCCATCAATATGCAGAACCCCAGTGCCCGGCTGCATCTGTCGAGAGCCAATACTCTTGCCGACCATACAACGCAATATCAGGATACTGACGGTGCTGCAAATGATAATAATAACCCCTATAAACATGTTGGCAGTGAGAATAACCCCTACGACCTCTACTTCTACTACAACCGGGATCGGTACACCATCACCTATATGGCCCCCAGCAACAACAGTTCCACTGCCACCGAGGTGACCCTGGGCACCGTTAACCTGCCCTACGGCGCGGAGGTGACCCGGAAGAAGTACGGCTTCGAGCTGAACTATCAGGATAAGAACACGAACGGCAAGTATGGCTGGACACCTGTGGGTACAACCCCCGTCTGCCCCGACCGGGCGGAAAATGGTACGGCTGCCTGGAAGTTTAAAGGCTGGGGCCTTGGCCCCGCCGGTGTGAACATGCAGTGGACCATGGATGAGAATGCCCAGGCCGGAGACGCCTTCGCCATTGAATCCAATATGCGCCTGTACGCCATCTGGGACGCCCCCACCTACACGGTGACCTTCCATCTGAACAATAACGCGAAGGACATCAAAGAAGAGGTCCCTGCCAACCGTCGCTATTCCTCCACCGAGAATGCCATCCCCCGTCCCCTCCGGAGCGGGTACACCCTGGTGGGCTGGTACGCATCGGATAAAAAGGGGAATATTACGGAGCCCGAGAAAGCGTTTGACTTTGATCAGGCCATTACAGACAACATGCATGTTGCCGCAAAGTGGCAGGCGGTCAGCGCGGAGACGTTCGCTTATACGGTCTACTATGTGACGGATAAGCCCCTGGAGGCCGACAGGAACAAGAAAACCGTGCAGATTGAGAGTGGCGCAATCGTCCCAGACGGTGGAACGACCTATTATGTGCTGGATCAGGAGGAGCGGAAGGATCAGGAGTTCATTGCCAATTCCTCTCTGAACTTCTCGGCGAAGGTGCAAGATGGTTACGTGCCTCAGCAAACCAATCGGATTCTGACGATGGGTAAGGCCGACGATACGTACAACGTAATCTTCTTCTATGATCCAATTACGCCCGGTCAGTACGTGGTGAACTTTGTGGAGGCCGGTACGGAGACAAGCGCAAAACCGACCCTCGTCAAGACCCTTACGGTGCAGGCGGATCAGACCGTGGTCACACCCCAGTCTGCCGTTGCCGCCGAACTGGTGAACAAGGGCTATGCGCTGGTCAATAAAAATGGGAATCGGTATACAGCGGTCAATCAGGCGAAGGACTTGCAGTGGCTTGACAAGGAAGGCAAATCGCATCCAATCGATATTTTGCAAGGGGACGCCATTCCGGAGACGGTCACCTATCTGGTGCAGGCGATTCCGTACACCATCAGCTACCAGATTGCCGCGGGTTCTCCGGCTGGGGCGCAGAAGGCCCTGGATGCCGTTACAGCGGCAGCTAACACCCCTGTGGCAAGCGCGGGCGGTAAGAATCCCACCCAGTACACCGCGAAGGATAGCTTTACCGTAAAGAACCCCGCCAATGTGCTGAGTAACGGCACACGGTACCGGTTCAAGAACTGGACACGGGGTACGGATACCACGGATACAACCCAGAATCAGCCTGTCGGTTATAATCCGCTGAAAATTGATCAGGGAAGCACAGGCAACCTGACCTTCGTAGCCAACTGGGAAGAGATTCCGGCATCGGAGCTGGGCAGCCTCACTGTGTCCAAGACTGTGGCGGGCAACGGCGGCGAACAGCAGAAGGACTTCCACTTCACCGTAACCCTGAACGACAAGTCCATTGACGGAAGCTATGGGGATATGACCTTTGAGGATGGCAAGGCGGAGTTTACCCTGAAGCACGGCCAGAGCAAAAGCGCGTCCGACCTCCCGGTGGGTACCAGCTACACCGTGGTGGAGGCCGAGGCCAACCGGAACGGCTACGTCACCGTGGCCACCGGCGACGGCAAGGGCACCATTCAGGAAAACGGCTCGGTAGTGGATTTCACCAATACCAGAGATATTAAGCCCGGCAAGCTGACGGTCACAAAGACCGTTACCGGCCTCAAGGGCGACAAGACCAAGGCCTTCACCTTCGTGGTTAAGCTCAGCGACGAGAGCGTCAACGGCGTCTACGGCGAAATGACCTTCGTAAACGGCCGCGCGGAGTTCACCCTGAAGCACGGCGAGCGCAAGACCGCAGAGGGCCTTCCCGCCGGCGTGGCGTACACCGTGAAGGAAGGGGACAACGAGGGTTACACCGTGAGGAAGATCGGCGATACCGGTGAAATCCAGGAGGGCAGAACGGCCTATGCCCGGTTTACCAACCGGAAGACCAACCTGGACAATCAGCCCAGAACCGGCGATGACACCAAGCTGGAGCTGTGGGCAGGCTTGACAGTCCTGTGCTTCCTGGGCGCGGTTGTGTCCCTGGTGGTCAGCAAAAAACGAAAAAACAAATATAACAGATAAGTAAGAACGGCGGCGAGGTGGGTGTGGAAGCGCCTGCCCCGCCGCTGCCTTTCATGGAAAGCATTTCCCAAGGAGCGATGTGAAATGAAAAGGAAGAAACAGGGAAGCAAGCTGCCGATGATTTTTGCCGTGCTGTTTACGGTGGGGTTTGTGTTTTCCGGCGCCATGGTCTACAAAACCCTCCATGACGCTCACACGGAAAAGCAGGGCTTTGAAAAGCTGATACAGATGGTAGCCGACGCCCAGGAGGACGCCCTGGTAAAGGGTGAGCCAGAGCCGCAGGAAGGGCTGGAGAGCGGCGAGACCCAGCCCGCCCGGAAGGAGCCGAAGGAATCTCCCTACGCGCCCCTGAAGGAGCTGAATCCGGACTTTTTCGGCTGGATCAACATAGAAAACACGGTGGTGAACTACCCTGTGATGCACACCCCTGAGGATCCGGAACGGTATCTCCACCGGGACTTTGAGGGGAAGACCTCCCAAAGCGGCGTTCCCTTTCTGGACGGGGCGTGCTATGACGGCTGCGGGAACTACCTGATTTACGGCCATAATATGAAGAACGGCAGCATGTTCGCAGCCCTCCCCTCCTACGCGGATCGGGCATTCTGGGAAGCGCATCCTGTGATTTATTTTGACACGCTGTCGGATTCCGGGGTGTATGAGGTGGTGGCCGCCTTTTATTCCCGGGTCTACGAAAAGGAAGAGCAGAATGTATTCCGGTATTACGACTATACCGACCTGACCAACCCCAATACCTTTGAAAGCTTTGTAAGTCAGGTAAAGCAGGCGGCGGTGTATGATACGGGAATTGATCCCGAATACGGCGACCAGCTGCTGACCCTGTCCACCTGCAGCTATCATACCGACGACGGCCGGTTTGTGGTGGTGGCGAGAAAAGCGATGAACTGAGCATGCAAAAATGGGCTGCCTCATTTTGAGGCAGCCCGCGCTGTATATTGGGACGTAAGGCCTTTCCGTCACGGCTTCGCTGTGACGGCGCACTGAGACGGAGATGGGCGATCACATATTCCTCATTATTCCGCCCCGTCCTGCGGCCCGGCCAGCAGGGCGGCATATACGCCGCCCAAATTCTTCAGCCCTTCCGCAAGAAACCCTGCCATGCGGACAGCGCCTTCCGGCTTTAAGTGGGTATTGTCCTTGGGCCATACAAACAGAGGCCTGCTCTGTTCGTCTCCCAGCTCCACCAGGTATCTTTCCGTCACCTCCGTCAGGTCGATCACCGGTACCCCCAGTTCCTTTCCAAGCTGACGTACCGCCTGGGGATAGGCCCCGTGGCTGTCGGAAAGGAAGGCACCCGTACCGTCAAACAGCCGCCGGGCAATGGGAGTGATCAGCACTGGATAGGCGCCTTTCTTTTGGGCCGCTTCCACGAATAACGTAAGATTCGCCTTGAAGCTGGTGTCCGGGTCGGTGTGTCTGGCCTTGTCCGGCTTTTCGTCGTTGTGACCGAACTGGATGAAGAGGAAGTCGCCCTTTCCCATGGACTGCTCCACCGGGGCAAAGCGGCCCTCTTTCAAAAAGGAACGGGTGCTTCTGCCATTCTTGGCATGGCTTTCAATCCGCACATGACGGGCGATATACCGTTCCAGGCCTTGGGACATGCCCGTCTGGGGATAGGTCTGGATGGTGTTTTTAGCGACGGTACTGTCTCCGATATAGTAAATGGTGGTCATGATTCTTCCTCCCTGATTTTTCGGCGGATCTTCCGGATCACCGGAATGGCAATGAACAAGGCAAGCAGGCCGGTGGAGATGTTGCTGACCATCATGGTCACGCCCACCGCTTCCTCCCCCATGCCGGTAAACTGCTGCAGCGCCCAGAGCACCGGCACCCGGAAGACAAACACCCGGGATACGTTTACAAGCATGGTCAGCTTGGTATAGCCATAGCCCAGCAGCAGGGCCAGCACGGCGGAATTGACGCCCAGGGTCACATAGCCCACCATCTCCCACCGGTGGATGGCGATAATGGCGTCGCAGAAGCCCTGATCGAAATTGTTTTTGGATCTGGCGAATACCGAGGCCAGCCAGGGCAGGCTTTGGGAGACGATCAGAAGCCCCACAGCGCCGATGGCGACTTCGATTGCCAGCAGCCAGTAAAAGATCCTCAGGGTGCGCCGGTACTTTTCCGCGCCGCGGTTCTGACTGATGAGCGGGGCAGCGCCGTCGGTGAAGCCAGCGTGCCAGGAGGTGGTCAGACCACCGATGTTGTTGGAGATGCCCAACGCGCCTACGGTTGTGCCGCCGTAGAGGCCGGACATGGCATTCACAACCACCTTACCCGCGGCAAACAGCACCTTTTCCGCCGTTACCGGGTAGGATAGGCTCAAAATGGGAACCATGGTCTCCCTTTTCAGGTGAATCTCTTTGGGTGAAAACCGGAAGGCTCCCACGTCCCGACTCATGGAATACAGGGCGTACAGCAGCATCAGCAGCTGGCTGATCATGGTCGCCACGGCAATCATCAGCAAGCCCCACTGCATGATGTAGACAAACACGGCGGACAGACCCAGCTTTACCAGAATGACCACCAGGTTGATATTCAAAATCCGCCTGGCATGGCCCCGGCTGCGCTCAATGGCAATGAAAACGGTGTTGAAGAAGTTGATCACCAGAGTCAGAATCTCCACCCGGAAGTAGCCGGCGCCCGTGGCAATCAGATCCTCCGGGGTTCTCAGCAGACGGAGAAAAGGCACCGCGAAGGGGATCAATGTCAGGGATGCCAAAAGGCTGACAATCACCGCCATGGCGTATACAGTAGCCACCCGCCTGCGGATCAGGTTATAATTGCCCTGGCCGTAGGCCTCTGAGATTTTGATGCTGCCGCCTACAGCAAGTCCCGAGCCAAGGGCTGTGATCATCAGGGTAATCTGGCTGAGACAGGACACCGCCGATACCGCGTCGGAGCCGATATAGGATGCCATCAAAGCGTCCAAAATTTTAAAAATGTTTTGCAGGGCCTGGTACAGAGCAAGAGGCGCGCAGGAGGTCAGCAGTACCCGGAAGGGATGCTCCTCCAGGGCGTAGGTTCTGAACGCCTCGTCCTGCTTGGAAACGATGGATGCCATAAGGTTCCTTTCTGTAAAAAGTCCATAGAATCGGGTGGACGCTTCCACGCCCACCCATACTGTTTGGCAATCGGGCAGAGTGCTTACAGCACAACGCCGTCCTTGAAAATGGAGATCTCCCGGAAGCCCTTTTCCTCTGTCCGGGTCTGCTTGCCGGAGGCCACCTCCAGCACCAGATTCAGCAGGTCTTCCCCGGCCTCGTCCAGGGTGCGGACGCCGTCGGCTACCACACCGGCGTTGAAGTCGATCCAGCCATGCTTCTTGGTGGCAAGAGGGGTATTGGTGGCGATCTTCAATGTAGGCGCGGGAGCGCCGAAGGGAGTGCCCCGTCCGGTGGTGAACAGGATCATGTGAGCGCCTGCCGCGGTGAGAGCGGTGGAGGACACCAGGTCATTGCCCGGGCCGTAGAGCATGTTCAGGCCCTTGGTGGTCACCGCATCGCCGTAGCCGATGACGTCCATAATGGGAGCCGCGCCGCCCTTTTGGACGCAGCCACAGGACTTGTCCTCCAGGGTGGTGATGCCGCCGGCCTTGTTGCCGGGGCTGGGGTTTTCGTAGACCACCTCGTTGTGACGGAGGAAGTAGTTTTTAAAGCCGTTGATCATGTTCACGGCCTTGTGGAAGACCTCTTCGCTACAGCAGCGATTCATCAGGAAGCCCTCTGCGCCGAACATTTCGGGAACCTCGGTGAGCACGGTGGAGCCGCCCTGGGCCACCAGCATATCGGAGAACCGGCCTACGGTGGGGTTGGCGGTGATGCCAGACAGGCCATCAGAGCCGCCGCACTTCATGCCCACCACCAGCTCAGAGGCAGGGATTTCCTCCCGATGGAACTGGGAAGCAAAGGCTGCCAGTTCCTCCAGGAGCTTTCTTCCGGCCTCGAATTCGTCCTCCACCTGCTGGCAGGTCAGGAACTTCACCCGGCTGCCGTCGTACTCTCCCAGCTCTTCCAGGAACTGCTCATGGGTCAGGTTTTCACAGCCCAGGCTCAGCACCAGCACGGCGCCGGCGTTGGGATGGCGGGTCAGGGCGGCCAGGAGCTTCCGGGTCTGGGCGTGGTCAGCGCCGGTCTGGGAGCAGCCGAAGGGGTGGGTGAAGGTATACAGGCCGTCAATGGTGCCCTTCACCAGATCCTGGTTTTCCCTGACCAGGGTCTTAGCCACGTCGTTGACGCAGCCCACAGTGGGGATGATCCAGATTTCGTTGCGGATGCCCACCTTGCCGTCATGGCGGCGGTAGCCCTGGAAGGTGGCCGTCTTGGCGGGGGTCACGGGGCAGACGCGGGGCTCATAGGTGTATTCCAGCTCACCGGAGAGGTTCGTCTTCATATTGTGGGTATGCACCCAGTCACCGGCCTTTACGGCTGCCACAGCGTGGCCGATGGAGAAGCCGTACTTGATGACCTGGTCGTTTTCGCTTAAGTCCTTCAGCGCCATTTTGTGGCCCTGGGGGATGTCCATATTGGCTGTGATGCCTTCAAAAACGGTGCCCGCTGTGATGGGGTGCAGGGCCACGGCCACGTTGTCATTGGGATGGATATGAATAAAGTCAGGCATGGGATTGTCTCCTTTACTGTTCCTTCAGATGGGAAAAGGGCTGCTGCCCGATGCAGCAGCCCCGCATAGTATCTCGAAAAAGCCTCGCAGAGTTCGCCGCCGCAGCGGCGAATAAAATGGGATCATTTTCTGCCAGGACATGCGCCTGGCAGAAAATCCCTCTCAGGCTGCGTGTGTGCGAGTTGTGCCCCAAAGGGGCACAAGGAGTGCGCTAAGCAGACTGCATCCCCTTGTTTGAAAAGCCCTGTGGGGCTTTTCAAACAGTTAGAGGCAGGAAGCGTAGGCGGCGATGGCGCCCTCGGTACGGATCTTTTTCAGATTGGCAACGGTGGCAGCCTCGAAGCCGGGAACCAAAGTCAGATCCTGGCCCCACATCTGCTCGTTGGTCATGACGGCGTGCACCAGATCTTCCTCGCTGTCGTCCTTGTGGGCATAGTAGAATTCCAGCGCCCAGCGGTCGTCGGAGCAGACATACTCGTTACCCTTGGGACGGCGGCAGACCAGGCCCTTGTCGTTCAGCTCCTGGATGTCGTTAGAGAAGAAGGCGATGTAGGCAGCGAAGCTCATGGTCAGGCAGGTGGGCAAAACCCCGTTCTTCTCGATGTACTCCAGGAAGGAGGGCATGTTCCGGGCACGCCACTTGGAGGTGGAGTTCAGGGAAATGCTCATCAGCTCGTGGTTCACAAAGGGGTTATTGAACCGATCCTGAACGGCGGAAGCAAAATTCCGGCAGTCCTCCTGGTTAAGGGGCAGGATGGGAACGACTTCCTCCAGCAGCATCTTGTTCATGTAGCCCAGGATGGTGTCGTTATGCATACAGTCCCGGACGATATCAAAGCCGCCCAGGTAAGCGCCCAGGACGAAGCCGGTGTGAGCGCCGTTCAGAATGCGTACCTTGCGCTTTTTGTAGGGGGTCATGTCGGGGGTCACAAAGACCTTGTCTTCCAGTCCGGCCTTCCGGAAGGGCAGGACGTCGTTGAGCTTTTCATCGCCCTCAATGACCCACACGCCGAAGACCTCGCCCACGTCCAGCAGGGGATCAGCGTAGCCGTGCTTTTCTTCCAGCTGGGCAACCTCCTTGGGGTCGCGGATCCGGCCGGGAACAATCCGGTCAACCAGGGAGCCGCAGAAGGTGCACTCCTCGTTGACATACTTCTTAAAGGCATCGCCCAGGTTCCACTGGTCAATGTACTGATTGACGCACTTTAAAAGCTCCTTGCCGTTGTTGTCGATCAGCTCGCAGGCCAGCATGATGATGCCCTTCTTGCCAGCCTCAAAGCGCTTGTACAGCACCTGGGTCAGCTTGCCGGGGAAGGAGGAAGCAGGCACGTCGGAAAGCTCACAGGCGGGATCGTAGACAATACCGGCCTCGGTGGTGTTGGAGACGATGATTTCCAGATCGTCGGAGACGGCCACTTCCATCATGGCGTCAAAGCCTTCCTGCTCATAGGGGTTCAGGCAGCGGGAAACAGAGGAGATGACCCGCTTGTCATCCACCTTCTGACCATTCTGGCTGCCTCGGAGGTAGAGGGTGTACAGGCCTTCCTGCTCGTTGATCATGTTTGCAAGGCCGGGAGCGATGGGCTGCACCAGAACGCACTTGCCGTTCCAGCCCGCCTTCTCGTTGGCGAGATCGAACCAGTAATCCACGAAGGCCCGCAGGAAGTTGCCTTCACCGAACTGCAATACCTTCTCAGGCGCGTCCTTGAGAATGTAACCGGTGTAGCCAGACTTTTCTAACGTTGTGTAGTTGAGTTTTTCCATTTGAAACTACCTCCTGACAGAACTTTGTCTGTTTATTGATAAGCCTATTATAGATGCAAACCCACATTCTGCAAATAGGTTTGTTTGCGGCAAAACATTGTGATTCTTGCGGTTTTGCCCTTGACGAAAACCCCCATTCCCTGTATGATAATGACAGACAGAAAACGGGGGAAGGAAGTGGGAAACAATGGCATTACAGCCCCAGCGGTTCACTGCCCAGCAGCAGATGAAGGGCACGGACTTTGAGCTGCAATATAAGCGGGACAACTACCTGAATGTGGTGGAGCTGCACCACCACGACTTTTACGAGGTGTTTTATCTCATTTCCGGGGATGTGACCTACACCATTGAAAGCAAGCTCTACAAGGTACTGCCCGGGGATCTTCTGCTGATCAGCCCCAAGGAGCTGCACCAGGTGCATATCCAGTCGGAGCGGTCAGTGTATGAGCGGTATGTACTTTGGCTCAGCCCGGAATTCGTTCAGCAGCTGTCCACCCCGGGGAGCAATCTTCTTTCCGCCCTGGATCCGGGCCGTCCCGGCTACCGAAACCAATTGCGGCTTCAGGGAGGTGACCGGTCCCGGGTGCTGAGCCTGTTGGAACAGCTGTACCAGGAGGATCAGTCGGACAGCTTCGGGGCGGATCTGCTGCCGAAAAGCCTTCTGACCCAGCTCCTGGTGACCATCAGCCGGGTGGCTCTGCGGGAGGCGCTGTCCGTGGAGGATCTGTCCCGTTCCAGCAAAACTGTGACCCAGGTCATTGAGTACATCAACATCCACTATGGGGATCCTCTGTCCCTCGACCTGCTGGCGGAGACTTTTTTCGTCAGCAAGTACCATTTGAGCCATGAATTCCAGCGGCAGGTGGGCACAGGGGTTTACCGATACATCCAGAAGAAGCGGCTGCAAATTGCCCGGCGGCTGCTGTCCCAGGGGGAGAAGCCCAGCAATGTGTCGTCCCTGTGCGGCTTCCCGGACTACGCCGGGTTCTACCGGGCCTTCCGGGGAGAGTATGGGACTTCTCCAAGAGAGTTTTTGAATAGTGTGCAGAAATAGCCCTCTCCGTCTCGGCGCAAAGCGCCGAGACGGAAATGTCTTTTTAAGGCTGTTTGCCAATATAGGCCAAAATGCCGCCGTCCACATACAGGATGTGGCCGTTGACAAAGTTGGAGGCGTCAGAGGCCAGGAACACAGCGGGGCCAACCAGATCCTCCGCGTCACCCCAGCGGCCCGCGGGGGTCTTGCTGATGATGAACTGGTCGAAGGGATGACGGCTGCCATCTGCCTGACGCTCCCGGAGGGGCGCGGTCTGCTGGGTGGCAATGTAGCCGGGGCCGATGCCGTTGCACTGGATGTTGGCGCCGCCGAACTCAGAGCAGATGTTCTTGGTCAGCATCTTCAATCCGCCCTTGGCAGCGGCGTAGCCGGAGACGGTTTCCCGGCCCAGCTCGCTCATCATGGAGCAAATGTTGATGATTTTGCCGTGACCCTTGTCGATCATGTCAGGCAGTACAGCCTTGGCGCAGATGAAGGGAGCGATCAGGTCAACCTCAACTACCCGGCTGAAGTCCTCCAGCTTGGTTTCCAGCATGGGGGTGCGCTGGATAATACCGGCGTTGTTCACCAGAATGTCAATGACGCCGTGCTCGGCCTTGATCTTCCCAACCAACGCGGTGATTTCCTCTTCCTTGGTCACGTCGGCCACATAGCCGAAGGCCTCCACGCCCTCTGCCTGGTAGTTGGCTACGCCCCGCTGACGGCTGCCCTCACTGGTGCAGTTGAAGCAGACAGTTGCGCCTGCTTTGGCAAGGCCCACGCCAATGGCCAGGCCGATGGAGTGGGCGCCGCCGGTGACCAGGGCCACCTTACCGGTTAAATCAAACATGTTCATATTCGTTTTCCTCCTTTTTGGATAAAAGCAATTCGGTATAACACATCAGGAAGGGCGCCAGACCCTTGGCGTCGTTTTCCACGATGGGCTCGGAAATGTAGTATTCGTAGCTGCCGTCCCGGCGGCGGTTGTTTTCCGGGCCAAGTCCTGCCACCAGGCAGATGCCTCCCAGGTTCAGCTTGCCGTCGGTTTCCGTCAGATAGCGGGCGCAGATGCTGTTAAAGATGGATTCGCCGATGGGGGCGTAGGATTTGGGGAGCATCCCCAGCCGTGCGCCCTTCAGATAGAAGTAGGCCACCATGGCGGAGCCGGAGGTTTCGGGGTAGTTGCCTTCCCTGCCGATCTGGTTGGGTACCTGCCAGAGCATACCGCTGTCCTTGTCAATGCAGGGAAGCAGGCTCTTTGCCAGATCCTGAGCGATTGACCTCATTTCCGCCTTCATCTCCGGGGCTTCCTCCCCAACTTCGGCGGTAACGTCAATTAACGCGGCGCTGAACCACCCCAGACTCCGCAGCCAGGGATTCTGGGAACGGCCTGTCTCGTCCGCCCAGAAGGCCTGCCTGCTGGCGTCGTAGCCGTGGCGGTACAGTCCCGTCTCTTCATCCCGCATCCGCTTTCGGACGGTGCGGAACTGGCTCAAAATGTCGCCGTAATTGGCCCCGTTTTCAAATTCCCGGGTGTATCTGGCGTAGAAGACCTGGGCCATATACAGTCCGTCCAGCCACACCTGATTGGGATAGATGGCCTTATGCCAGAAATTTCCCTCATAGGTGCGGGGCTGACGCAATAGCTGTCCCCGGAGGGTCTCCATGGTCTTCCGGTATTTTTCCTTGCCGCTCATGGCATAGACGTCGAAAAGCACCCGGCCCTCGCAGATGTTGTCCAGGTTGTAGTCCTCTTCCTTGTAGCCCCGGATAGAGCCGTCCTCAAAGACGTAGTAGCTCAGGAAATTCTCCGCAAAGTCATAGTACCGCTTCTCTCCCGTGATCCGGTACATGTTCAGCAGGGCGATCATCATACAGCCGTCGATGTAATTCCAGCCGTTGATTTTTCCCTGGTGAATCTTCTCAATGTTCCACAGGGGCTGATCCGGGGTGGACTCTGCCATAATCCGCTCTACATAGCGTTCAATGTTGTTCATTCGTCTGTCACCTCGTCTACGTTTTCATAGGCTGCCCTGGGGCCGTCCTGGCCGGTAACGGTGACGTTTTTCAGGGTCACCTTTTTTACGCAGTTAAAGTACAGCCCCCGCTTCCGGGAAGGCGCGATGTAGTCCATCATGGCTGGCATACCGGAGGAGGCCTCCTCCCTGACCGTGAAGTTTACGTTCTCGATGGTCACGCTGCCAATGGGCTGCTCCGTCAGACCGTAAAACCAGCCTGCCGCCCACTCACAGTCCCGGCACTCCATATCCCGGAAGGTGAAGCTGCCCAGATACGGCGTGGTATCGTCCACAGGATGGGGCTCCTTGCTCCACACAATCTCCTCGTGGCCGTCGGGGTCGCAGAAATAGTACATGTTCATAACCACGGGCGTCATGACGTTGTCCATGTAAATGTTGCTGAATTCCACTCCGTCAATGACGGCGTATTTGCCCCGGCCCCGGCGGGTCTTGATCCGCAGACCCCGGTCGGTGTGCTTAAAGTAGCACTGGCTCACCGTTAAGTCCTTCACGCCGCCGGACATTTCGCTGCCCAGGGTCATGGCCCCGTGGGCGTACTCCATGAGACAGTTGCGGACAACATGATTGGTAGCCGGAGTTTGATACTTCATGCCCATGTAGACCTTGCCGGACTTGATGGCAATGGCGTCGTCTCCCACGGAGAAGCGCATGCCGATATAGCGCACATCGTCGCAGGACTCGGGGTCGGTGCCGTCGGTGTTGGGGCTGTCCTTGGGAGCCTCCACGGCAGTGTCATAAAAGGCGATGTGCTTGGAGAAGAAGGGATGGAAGTTCCAGGAGCAGGAATTCCGGCCCAGGATACCGTGGAAGGTTACGTTCTCGCACTTGTTCAGAAACACCAGCCGGGGGCGGCCAATGGTGCGCTTCTTCACGTTCACCCACCAGGTGCCGTTTGGAGCGTTGCCGTCGATGACACCCCGGCCCACGATTTGAATGTCCTCAGCCTGGAAGGCGCTGACAAAGCTCTGACGGCAAACATAGGGGTTTCCTTCCCAGGTGCTGATCTGGTGGGCTTCCCCCGTCTGGGCATCGGCGATTTCGCCGGGCAGCAGGGGATAATGCTCCTCCACCGTGTCCGCCAGCAGCACAGCGCCCTCCTTCAGCTCCAGGGTCATGTGGGACTTTAAAACGATGGGTCTGACAAAGTAGGTGCCTGCGGGAACGGTCACTCTGCCGCCTCTGGGGCAGCAATAGATGGCGCTCTGGATGGCTGCGGTATCATCGGTGATCCCGTCGCCCAGGGCTCCAAAGTCCCGAACGCTGAGACAGCCCGTCTCCGAATTGGTGGTGACAGAGAGGCTGTCCTCTCCCACGGCAATAAAATACTCCGTCTCAGGCTGCAGGTCGAACAGGGAAAACACATTGGTGGTGACCCCTGTCAGGGCAGACGCACCGTTGACCATTACGTCATAGGCGCCCTCTGCATAGTAGGGGGACGTGTTTTCCAGTTCAAAGCAGGCCGAAACGGAGGAAACATACAGGCAATGAAATTTCATGGCTGAACCCTCGCATTTGCAGAATTTCTATGATGCTGGCAGGGCGCTTGTGGGCGCCCTGTCAGCATTTCTTTGTTTACTTTACGACAGAGGCCTTCTCCTGCTGAATGACGTTTTCCGTTTCCGCGTCGAACAGATAGGTGTTTTCTACGGGGATGGAGAAGGTGATGTCGCTGCCCATTTTGGGGGTGTCATAGGGGTTGACCTTCAGTATGGCGTTGACGTCGCCGATGTTCACATAGACATTGGTGTTGTCGCCCAGCATCTCCGTCAGCTCCACGTTGGCGCCTACCACATAGGCGTTCTCCTGCTCGCCCAGGGTGATATGCTCCGGACGGAAGCCGAAGTAGACATCCTTGCCCTCGTATTCCTCCCTGCGGCTGCCCAGGTTGGGCGTGATATCGTAGGCCTTGCCGCCGATGTCAATGCAGCCGCCCTTCACGGTGCCACGGATGAAGTTCATGGGAGGCTCGCCGATGAAGCCAGCCACAAAGAGGTTGGCGGGACTGAAGTACAGCTCCCGAGGGGTGCCCACCTGCTGGATGTAACCGGCCTTCATAATGACGATCCGGTCAGCCAGGGTCATGGCTTCGATCTGGTCATGGGTCACGTAGATGGTGGTAGCGCCGGTCTCCCGGTGGATCTGGGCGATTTCAGCGCGCATGGTCACACGCTGCTTGGCGTCCAGGTTAGAAAGAGGCTCGTCCATGAGGAAGATGCCCACCTTGCGGATGATGGCCCGGCCTACGGCCACACGCTGCCGCTGGCCGCCGGACAGTGCCCGGGGCATCCGATCCAGGTAGTCGGTCAGACCCAGGATCTTGGCAACCCGCATGACCTTGGCCTCAATGACGTCCTCGTCCACACCCTGAAGCTGGAGGCCGAAGGCCAGGTTGTCATACACGGACATCTGGGGATACAGGGCGTAGCTCTGGAAGACCATGGCTACCTCCCGCTCCCGGGGTCCCTTGTCGTTGGCCAGCTCGCCATTGATCAGCAGCTCGCCCTTGCTGATGTCCTCCAGGCCGGCGATCATACGCAATGTGGTGGACTTGCCGCAGCCGGAAGAACCGACGAAGACGATGAATTCGCCCTTTTCGATCTCCAGGTTGAAATCATGTACCGCATGGAAGCCGTTGGGATAGATCTTATTGATTCCTTTCAGCGTCAAATATGCCATATTCCGATGCTCCTTTATTTCAAGTCGATAATCTCTATGGGGCCGGAAAATTCCGGTGAAAATCCGGCGTTCCCCGGGGCCTCTCCCTTTATTGCTTTCCGTCCCGGGCGGATGCCTTGGCATCCCGGAAAATCGCGGTAAGCAGGTGCTTGATTCCCAGGAAGAGCATGTCAAAGCCCATGCAGAACACGCCGTAGAAGAACGGTTCCACACCCAGGAACACCTGGCTGGGATCCCCGGTCACCAGAGCGGCCAGGCGGTTTATATACTCATAGAGGAAGAACACGCACAGCACGATGACCATGGAGCACAGGAGATTTAGCCCGAATCCCACCATACCTTTATGGGTCACCAGCATCCAGCGATTGTTTTCTCCAGGTGTTTTTTCCATAAACCGCAGAATATTGTTGGTCAGAAGATCCGTGACCATGCCCAGCACCACGCCCACGATAAAGAGCATGTCCAGGTTGCTGGAAACGTAGGCCCCCAGACCCCACAGAATGAAGTAACATACCGCGCCGGGGAACCAGGCCTTGAGGATCAGGACTTTTACCAGCTCCGGAAGCTCTATGCTCCGGTGAGTGCGGTATTTGCCGAGCTCCTCCTTGGAATACTGGGGCGCTTCCCCGTTATCGGCGCCCACAAGGGCGTCCACCGCGTCGCTTTTCAGCTCGTAGTTTCGCTGCTTGTCTGGTTTTTTGGGATCGAAAGGTTGTTTGCTCATAGGATGCCCGCCTGTATTTCGGATTTATTATTCGGTGATCTCGATGGCATCCATGGAGCCATTGTCCTCGATCTCCACGGTGGTGTTGATCTTCTTGATCCACTTGCTGTAGATGGGCAGGGTAGCCACCAGCACGGCGGTGATCACAATGAGGATCATATGGGTCTGAAGCAGGCCGTAAGCGCTGGTGATGTAGGCGGTGTTGGCGTCCAGGATAATGGGATTATCGGGACGGGTAGCCGCGGCCCAGATGGCATTGCGGTAGTGAATATCGCAGAAGATCATCACAGCGAACATGACAAACATGACGATGATCATGGGCAGATTGGGCTTCTTGCGACGGGGGAAGGCGTTCATCAGGCACACAATGCTCAGCAGGCTCAGCAGCATAATGGTAAATTCCGCCAGGCCCATGCCGCTGCCCTGAATTTTGGCGGTGGTGTCAGAGAAATCCGTCAGGTTCAGGGAAAACACCAGAAACGCGATTACCAGCACCGCCATGGGAATGATGGAGGTATTGCGCTTCAGGGAAACGATGAACTTACGGAAAAAATCCTTGATTTTCTGCATGATTAACCCTCCATTTTAATGGCGGCGGTGGTTTCCTTGTCAAAGAAGTGCTTCTTGGTGATGGAAATGGAAACCACGTCTCCGGGCTTATAATCACACCAGCCGGTGAGCTTACAGGTGATCCGCTCACCCTTGCCGTCAGCGCCCAGATGGCCGTGAACCAGGGTGTTCATACCCAGGTTTTCGTTGGAGGTGACCTTCATCTGGAAATCATTGCCAACACTGGTATTTTCGGGACGGATGCCCAGCACGATCTCCTTGCCGTTGTAGGAAGCCAGGGCCTTCTTTTCCCCATCGTTCATGGCGAGGCTGAAGTGCTTGGTGACCAGCTTGTCTCCATCCACTCTGGCGTCTATGAAGTTCATGGGCGGCAGGCCGATGAAGCCGGCCACAAACAGGTTCGCGGGCTGATCGTACAGCTCCAGGGGTGTGCCGATCTGCTGGACATGGCCCATGGACATACACACAATCCGGTCAGCCAGGGTCAGAGCCTCGGTCTGGTCGTGGGTAACGTAGAGCATGGTAGCGCCCAGCCGCTTGTGAAGCAGCAGAATCTCCCGGCGGGTGGCGCTGCGGAGTTTGGCGTCCAGGTTAGAAAGGGGCTCGTCAAACAGGAACAGCTGAGGGTTGCGGACAATGCTTCGGCCCATGGCAACACGCTGGCGCTGACCGCCGGAGAGCTGAGAGGGCTTCTTGTTCAGCTGCTGGGTCAGACCCAGCACCTCAGCGGCGGCCAAAACCTTGGTATGGATCACATTGGGATCCTCCTTCCGCAGGGTCAGGGAGAAGGCCATGTTCTCATAAATGGTCATGTGGCCATAGAGAGCGTAGTTCTGGAACACCATGGCGATGTCCCGATCCTTTGCCGGGGCATCCGTGACATCCTTGCCGTTTAAGAGCATTTTGCCCCGGGTGATGTCCTCAAGGCCCGCAACCATACGCAATGTGGTGGATTTGCCGCAGCCGGAGGGGCCCACCAGAACAATCAGCTCGCCGTCCTTGACATCCAGGTTGAAGTCAAATACGGCCTGAACATCGTTGTCATAAACTTTCTCTAAATGCTGTAAACTCAGTTCTGCCATATTAGTCCACCCTCTCTACGTTCAGATCAATGGTTGCCATGTACTGGGCCAGCTTCTTGCTGTTTAAGTAGCTGGTAATACCGGCGACGATGCAGCACAGACCGGACAGGGCTAGGCAGACCATTACATAGGTATACTGACCGCTGCCCATAACCTGGGTAGGCACGCCGGCGATTTCCACGGCGGCGGCGTGGGCCTTGGCGGGCAGGCAGAACATCCGGACAAACTGCATCGCGCCAATGACCAGCAGCGTCACGGTGAAGCCGCCCTTGCGGGTCTTGACCTCCTCAGAGGCCAGGAAGGCGGTGAGCAGGAACAGAAGATTATACACAACGGAAGCGCCGATAACCCAGTTATAGTAGTAGGAGCCTACGTCGGACTGATAAATGCTGACAAAGTACAGACAGTCCAGCACGATGGCAAGGAGGATCAGGTTGGAAGAGGTCTTGTCCTTGGTATAACGCATGCGATCCAGTTTGATCTTTTCCACATCCTGTGTCTGTGTCATACAGTGACCTCCTTTCCGCCGGCGATGAGAGCCTTCTCCTCGCCCATGACCTTGACCTTCCAGTATACGTTGATTACCATGAGCACCACGGAAACCAGAGCCAGGCCTGCCACCAGGTAGTGCAGATCCAGCAGGAAGGTAGACTCCGTATATTTGATAGAGGGCAGAGACTGGGACCACTTCAGCAGGGCCTCAAAGTCCACCGTCGTCAGGAATTGCGTTTTAAAAGCGGAAATCTCAATGTGAGACCAGATCATCACGGCCAGGGAGGTAACGCTGTACAGACCCACGGCCACGTAATTGCCGATGTAATATTTTCTGCGGACATTGGTATTGGTGAGATAGAGCAGGCAGCTCAGCAGGATCAGAGCAATGGCGGCATACAGCAGCAGCTTGTTAAAGCCCTGCATGTCATAGTAAAGAATGGATCCCTCCACCAGGGTAGATGTCAGGTCATCCGGATCCAGCATGGTAAAGTACAACGCGTCATAGATATCGGTAATCATGCCCAGACTGTAGATGAACCAGACTGCGGAGGTGACGACTGCCAGAAGACAGGCGATTTTTTGGAAACCCAGCTGTTTTTTATACATAATGACCTCCCGCGTCAAATGCCGGGCCTATCAGGGGAGGGACGCTCCCCTGAGCCTTGGCGATTTAACAAATGTGGTAAAGGTTTCTCCGGCGCGGCGGCAGTGGCCGAAACCAAAGCCGCTGCACGTTCAGATGGCACCCGGGCCTTCCGGGGAAGGCCCGGGAAAGTTTTCAGACGCTTTGCAGGAAATGTGCCGGGGTGAAGGGGCGGTTTGCTTACAGGCCGTTGTAGAAGGCAACCAGCCGGTCGTAGCCCTGCTGTCTCAGATCCAGGAAGGCCTGGCCGTTCCAGTCATTGGTAACCTTAGCGGCGGCGGACTCGGCGTCCTTCACGCCCTCCACGGTGTAGCCGGAGACGATCTGATCCACGAAGATGTTGGCCTGATCCTTGCTGGTGCCGAAGTTGGCGTTGCCCAGCTCGGTGAAGCCCTTGATCATGTCGTTTTCAACGGTGGTGTTGGGCAGAACGGTGGGCATAGAGGTGTACCAGGGGTTCTCAGCCAGGGCAAGTTCGGGATGCTTGATGGTGCCAAGGCCGATGGCGTTGGAGATGTAGCCTGCGCCTTCCTTGCCGACCTCGTGGGTGCACTGATACTCAAAGGCCTGGCTCTTGGCAAAGCTCAGGGTGGAGCCCAGGTACTGACGGGCGTAGTTGGTGTAGTTGCCGGAGGCCTTCTCCCACAGCTCAGCGTAGGTGGCGTCGGCGATCACGGGCATTTCCTTGCCGTTGAACAGGAAGGTCTCGCCCTGCTTAATGAAAGCGTCGGGGCCGTAGGACATGAGGATCATGCCTTCATCGCTGTAGGCGTAGTCGATGAGCTTCAGAGCGGCGTTGAGCTTGTTCTCGTCGGAGCCGACACCGGCCTTGGAGATGGCCCAGGCGTCGGTCTTGACACTGCGCCAGGATTCGGTAAAGCGCATGTACACGCCGGCATCGTTGGAGCCGTCATACCAGTGGGCAACGGGCACCATAACGGCCATGTACTTTTCACCCTCCTGGAGCTTGGTTTCGTTGTAAACGGTCTGGGTCTGGTTGTAGTCGTAGTGCATGAAGCCCAGGTCGTTCTCCAGCATGGTAGCGGAGGACTCCTTGGAGTTGTCCAGGAAGGACTTGGAGATCAGGCCCTCCTGAGCCATGGCGTTCATACGCTCAAGAGCCTTGTAGGTTTCGGGATTCTGACGGGCGTCGTGGAGCTTACCGTCGGCGCCAACATACAGCCATTCCTGACGGGATTCAACACCGCGGATGCCGAACAGAGTGCCGGCGAACCGGTACATATCCACACGACGCTGGTTGTTGTCGTCCTCACGGGAGAACAGGCCCTGGATGGAATCGGTGCCGTTGAGGGTCTGGGCGTTGGCAACCACGCAGCGCAGCAGAGCTACCAGCTCGTCAGCGTCCCAGGCGGCGTTCTGGCCGACGAACAGGTTGGAACGGGTGGTGCCGTAGTAGCCGTTGTAAGCGGTATCGATGTAGGTACGCAGCATGTTGACAGCGGCCACGCCGTCCATGGAACCGGCCTCGTTCATGAGAGCCACGATGTTGCCGGCAGCGTCGTAGTCCTTGGTAACGGACTCGGTGGACTTACCGTCCAGGGTGACAACGTCAACGGTGACCTTGCCGGAGGTGGGCATATAAGGCTCGTACACGGGAGCCTTGGTCTTGCCGCTCTTCTCGGCGGTGAATTCGCCTTCACCGTCCAGCAGCTTCTGAACCCAGTCGGTACGCATCAGGGGCATACGCTCGATGTCGTTCACGCCGTCAAAGTAGGGGGAGAAGTAGATGGCGCCGGTCTTGGTGTCGCCGGTGATGGACAGGCGGACGATGGGGTTCTCGTCCAGGTAAGCCTTGAAGTTGGGCATCTGATCCAGGTACTCGGCAATGTTCACCAGAGAACCGGCGGCGCCGTACTCGTTCAGGGTGGTGGCGTTGCCCGCTACCATGTCAACCTCGTTCAGGCGATCCTTCCAGTACTCGAACTCCTTCTGCGCGGAGTTGCCCTGGTACTTGTCCTCGAAGACCATGCCCAGACGGTTCTGAACCTCTACCCAGGTGGGCTTCAGGTCGCCGGCCTGGTAGGTGACGCCGTCAGCCAGCTGAATGCCTTCTCCGGCGACTTCCGCGTCGAAGAACAGACCGGTCTTCTTGCTGTTGTAGCCGGTGGCCATCCGCAGGACGGTGCCCTGGGCAAAGGACAGCTCCTTGGCGGCCTCGGTGGCTTCGGTGGCGGCTGGGGCAGCGTCGGTGGCTGCGGGAGCCGCGGGAGTGGTGGTCTGGGGCAGAGACTTGCCGCAGCCTGCGAAGCAGGCGACGATCATGGTCAGCACCAGCACAGCGGAAATGAGCTTTTTCATTTTGCGTTTCTCCTTCTTAAATAAATTCGGTATCTTCATCCGGAAGTCCGGATTAGATATAAGTTGGTTATTCCTTCACGCCGCCCACGTTGACGCCCTTGGCGAAGTACTTCTGAATGAAGGGATAGATCACCAGAATGGGAACGATGGAGCAGACGATCAGGGCATAGATCACGGAGTCGGAGGCGTAGGGCTTGTTCCAGCCGGCGATGAACTCGGGATCGGTGTACTCCTCCAGCTTCAGCCGGATGAAAACCTGCAGGGGATGCTCGTTGGAGTTGGAAATCATCTGCCGTGCCCAGAAGTAGCCGTTCCAGCGGGAGATGGCAAAGAACAGGGCAACGGTGGCGATGGTGGACTTGCTCATGGGGATGTAGACCCTGCTGAGCACCTGGAACTCGGTAGCGCCGTCCACCACGGCGGCTTCCTCAATGTCGGAGGGCACGCCCTCAAAGGCGTTGCGCAGAAGGATGATGTTCATGGCTGCCATGCCCATGGCGATGACCACCAGCCATTTGTCGTCCATAATGCCCATGGCATTGAAGACTTCCTTGGTGTCCAGGTAGTTTAAGTACTGAGGAATGATGCCCGCGGAGAACCACATGGTGAACACCAGGAAGAAGTTGAAGAACCGGCGGAACAGCAGCCGCTTTTTGCTCAGGGCGTAGGCGCCCAGGATGGAAACGAACATGCACCAGATGGTGCCGTAAACCGTCAGGAACAGGGTGTTGGCGTAGGCGTTCCAGAACATGTTGTTGCTGAACATTTCCTTGAAGGCGTCGAACTGGATGTCCTTGGGCAGCAGCACCACCTGGCTGTAGTCCACGGCGTGGCGGCCGGAGAGGGCGGCGGAGATGGTGTAAACGAAGGGGTACAGGCAGCACAGGGCGAACATGGTCAGCAGGGTATAGCTGACGATCTTGAAGATCAGTTCGGAAATCTCAAGCTTTCTTTTCATACGTGCTCCCCCTTAGTACAGCGACACATCCGAGGCTTTTCGGGCAATGGTATTGGCGCCGATGACCAGCAGCATACCCACAACGTTGCTCATCATTTCCGCGGCGGCGGCGATACCGGTCTGACCGGCCTGGCCCATGCCGTAGCGCTGGGCGAAGGTGGAAACCACGTCGGCGGTGACATAGATGTTGGTATTGTACAGCAGCAATACCTTTTCGTAGCCGATCTGGAGCAGAGAGCCGATCCGGGTGATCAGCATAATGACCACGGTGGACAGAATGCTGGGCAGGACAACGTACTTCATCTGGGCCATCTTGCCCGCGCCGTCAATCTGAGCGGCCTCATAGCTGGTGGGAGAGATGGCGATGATGGCGGCAAAGAAGACGATGCTGTCATAGCCCGCGGTTTCCCAGATGCCGCTGATGTTGTAAATGGAACGGAAGAAAGCAGGGTTATTCAGAAGACCCGCGTTGGCTACCTCTTCCCCAATCGCACCCATGCCCATCAGCGCCTGGGACAGAATGCCCATGGAGGAGGTCAGGGAGCCCTGCTTGACCAGCATGGTAACGAGGGACGTCATAACGACGGTGGAGATGAACTTGGGCAGGTAGGTGAGAACCTGGTAAACGGAGCGAAGGAGGTTGGACTTGATCTCGTTAAAGAACAGAGCCAGGATAATGGGTACAGGGAAGCCGAAGCACAGACCGTAGAAGCTTAAGAGGAAGGTGTTGCGCAGCGCCCGCCAGAACTCGGTGGACATGGCCTCCTTGCCGGCCAGCAGCTTCTTAAAGTTGGAGAAGCCCATAAAGAACTGATCCGCCACAGGTTTGACCTCGTCATTGACCTTGAAGCAGCGCAGCAGCTCATACATGGGGAAGTATCTCCAGAACAGGAACACCAGAATCATGGGAACCAGCATCAGGTACAGCCGCCAGTCCTTGGCAACGGATCTGGCAACGTTGCGCCAATAATGCTTTTCCACATCATCCCGGACGATCTGTTCCGGATCTGCGCGGTAAGAGTTTGAGGATTTGTCATAAATCAGGAAATCCCCAGCTAACGATTTCTTCAAATCTGTTCTCTCCCTTCAACGGATTGCTCCTTTTGGACCCGGAGCAAGTATTTTTTTTGGTCTTCGAAAAGACCCTCTATCCGACGGCACACCCAGATCACACACGCTGTAAAGAGGATCGACAGAGCGTCCGTCGTAATAAAGCCAAGACAAGCGGAGAGGGAATAGCCGAACAGAAGGGCCACCGCTCCCCTGCCGAGCTGCATCAGCACCTGCACGCACGCCGCGAACAGCATGGCTGCCAGCCCGTCCTGCCGGATCCGCTCCTTTCCCGGGTGCTTCAGCAGCGCCAGGGAAAACAGAGAAAAGAGGTTTCCGACACAATAAATCAAGTACTGCTGAGCATTCCCTCCGGAGAGGGCTGCCACCACGATGCCGCCGAGAACGGCGTGAACCGCCGCCCAGCCGTTCCAGCGCATGAGCACCAGGGCCGTTACCGCGCCCACGGTGGATACCACATACAGCTGGTCGGCATAGATGGTAACGGAGGCGATGGAAATTCCCGCCTGAGAAACCACCATCAGCACCGCCAGAATGGTCAGGTCAATGCTCCGGTACTGGGAAAAGGAAATTTGCCGATTCATAGCTTCACCTGTCAATTTATACTCTTGCTTTCTCTCCAAATCGTGGTATGATGAACACCGATTAAGGATAAGGAGAGAAAATCATGGCCGAAACCATTTACGTAACCCCGGACGATAAGCTCCAACGGGTCTTTGACAGCGCTCCCGAGGGGGCTGCCATCGTCCTTTCCCCGGGAATCTACCGACAAAAGGCGATCATCCGCCGGAATCACCTGACGCTCCTGGGCCAGGGCCGGGAGAAGACCATCCTGGTATTCGACGACTACGCCCGCAAGCGTGGAGAGGACGGGTTCGAGTACCTGACCTTCCGGAGCTTTACCTTGGCGGTCTGCGCCGATGATGTGACAATAAAGTCTCTCGCCGTTGTGAACGACGCCCTGTGCCCGGAGAAGAAGGGCCAGGAAATCGCCCTTTCCGTAGTGGGGAATCACTTCACCATGGAGGACTGCCGCCTTTCCTCCACCCAGGACACCCTGTTTACCGGACCTCTGCCTGCCGATCTGATTGAGCGCTACACCGGTCTGTTCCCAGATGAACTGCGCCGGGGCGGGGAGATGGAGCAAGTGTTCCGGAACTGCCTCATTGAGGGCACCGTGGACTTCATCTTCGGCTGCGGGAAGTCCCTGTTCGAAGGCTGCGAGCTTCGCTCCTTAAAGGACGCCCGGGAAATGGGCTATGTTGCCGCCCCGGCCCACAGCCGGGAACAGACGGAAGGCTACCGGTTCCGAAACTGCCGCTTCACCTGCGGCCCGGGAGTAGGCCCTGGAAGCGTATACCTGGCAAGGCCCTGGCGGGATTACGGGCTGAGCGTGTTTGAAAACTGCTCCTATGACAGCCACATCCACCATCAGGGCTTTGATCCCTGGAACGATAGCCGCCGGGATCTGACCGCCCGGTTCTTTGAGACGCCGGAGGTGACCGGAAGAGCGGGTTGGATTAACCGGACGTAAACCGTGTTGAGTTGAAAGTGGAAAGTGTAAAGTGGAAAGTTGAGGAGTCGCTTCGCGACAAATTGAAATTATCTGAACGCGTTCTTTTAATCGGAAATCGGTAACATTCCATAACTTTCAACTTTCAACTATCAACTTTCAACTTACCGCAGGTCTTGTGTGGGAATGCCGTCCATGTCGTCGAAGTCCTGGTTCTCGCCGCACATGCCCCAGATGAAGGTGTAGTTGGCGGTGCCCACGCCGGAGTGGATGGACCAGGAGGGAGAGATCACCGCTTCCTCGTTGTGCATGACAATGTGCCGGGTCTCCTGCCCCTGGCCCATCATGTGGAAGACAGCCTGATCGGGAGCGATCTCAAAGTAGAAGTAGACCTCCATACGGCGCTCGTGGGTGTGGCTGGGCATGGTGTTCCAGACATTGCCGGGAAGCAGGGCGGTCATGCCCATGCTCAGCTGGCAGCTCTGGCACACGGCGGGATGGACGTACTGACGCAGAATCCGCTCGTTGACGGTCTCCTGAGCGCCCAGATGGTTGTAGCGGGCCTTGTCCATGGGAATCAGCACAGTGGGATAGGTTTTATGGGCGGGGCAGGAGTTGATGTAGAACTTGGCGGGACTCTTCTTGTCAACGGACTTGAATACCAGCTCCTTGGTGCCCATACCAACATAAATGCCGTCCTTGTGGCCTACCTTGTATTCCACGCCGTCCAGCACCATGATACCCTCGCCGCCTACGTTGATGGCGCCCAGCTCCCGGCGGGCCAGGAAATAAGGGGCGGCCAGCTCCTTGCAGCTCTCCAGCACCAGATCCTGATCCACGGGCATAATGCCGCCGGTGATGATCCGGTCCTGGTGAGAATAGGTCAGGTTGATGGAATCCCTCTCGAAGATGTTCGCAATGTGGTAATGACGGCGCAGGGCGGCGGTATCATACCCCTTGGAATCCTCGGGATGGTTGGCGTAGCGAATATCAAACTTCATGGTTATGCACTCCTATGTAAATATTTTCGTTTTCCCCGTTTTTAGATGATTTTTCGGGACTTTTCCATCAAAAAATCGATTTTTCCGGGCCCTCCCCTTTCAAAAGGAAGAGCTTCGGCGTTTTTTATAAAATTGAACGGTCGATTTTGGTGGAAAGATACAAATTAAGCTCTTAATAAATATTATAGCCCGTCATTATGTTGAATACCATGTCATATTCGGAACAACATATTCACAAAACGGATTTAATGCTCCCCTTTTTCGGCGGCCTCGCCCATGGTGTTCCTCTGACTGACAAAAACCGTGGGAGATACGCCGAAGGATTTCTTGAACACCCGGGAAAAATACAGGGCGTCCTCGTAGCCGCACAGCCTGGCAATCTCCGCCACGGAGTAGTCGTTTTCCCCCTGGGCGGTGAGCATGGTGCTGGCCTTTTTCATCCGGAGACGGGTCATATATTCCAGGGGCGTCACCCCAATCTCCTTTTTGAACAGCTTGCGCAGATAGTCATAATGGAAGGGCTGCTGCTGGATATAGTCATCCAGGGCAAAATCCGGGTCGGCATAGCTTCTCAGAATCATGCTCCGGATCTGCTCCACCGGGGCGGAGAAGTCGGAGTTGCTCCGGAAGACCACCATATAGCTGGAGATCAGCTCACCCAGAGCGGACAGCACCAGCTCGCACCGGCGGATGTCTGAAAGGTAGTAGTATTTCGCCTGCTGGAACACCCCCCGCAGGTGCCGGTCCATATCGTCAGACACCCGGAAGGCGGAGCGATAGGGGAAGGCCGGATCCGCCATGCGGATGTGGAGGTTGGTAAAGCCCTTCTGGCTGGAATTGCAGTGGGTCTCTCTGGGCGGGATGGCCACCGTATCCCCTTCCCGGTAGTGCATAATGGTTCCGTTCTCAAACTGAAAGCTGCCCTCGCCCCAGGTGCAGTACACCAGCTCCCACTGCTCATGGCAGTGCCAGCGCACCTCAAAGGTGGTGGCGTGCTCTCCTACGAACTGGATGTCATTCATGGGCCGTCTCCATATCCGTGACACGGAAGCCCACTTCCCGGAAGAAATCCATCATATTTTCCGGCCAGTCCAGGACATCCAGGCTTCTTTCCGGAACATTTTTCACGCTGTAGCACTGCTCGTCCGCCAGGGACATGCCGTGGGGGCCGTTTCGGAAAATGTGCATGGCAAAGTCCACACCCTTTTCATCCAGGGCCTGGGCCAGCAGCAGACTGTTGCGCACCGGTACGCTGGCGTCCGGACGGGTGTGCCAGAGATAGGTTGGGGGCATGTCCTCCCGAACCAGATTTTCCAGAGACATCCGCTTCCTCAGCGCCGGGTCGTTCCCCGTCAGGTTCTCGAAGCTGCCCTCGTGGGTCTTTCCCCAGGATACCGCCACGGGATAGCACAGCCCCAGGGCGTCCGGCCGGATCCACTCCGGGGAGGCGATGTCCTTAAGCTCCGGGCTGTCAAACAGGGTCCCCAGGGTGCCGCAGAGATGGCCTCCTGCGGAGAAGCCGATGGCCGCGACCATGTGGGGATCCACTTCCCATTCCCAGGCGTGTTCCCGAATGTATTTCATGGCCATGGCCGCCTCCCGCAGGGCGGTGGGGAACCGGCTGGGGAAGACGGAATAATTCAGCACAAAGGCAGCATAGCCCCTCGCCATAAACCGGAAGGCCACAGGCTCCGCCTCCCGGGGAGAAACCAGCTGATAGCCGCCGCCGGGAATAATCAGCACCGCGGGCCGCTTGCGGCGGATGGGGCTGATTTCAGCCGGGGTGTTCCAGATCCAAGCCTGAAGGAAGCCGTCCCTGGCGCCATTCCGCTCCGCGCCATAGCTTTGGTATAAATCCACATTTTTCGTATCAATCATTTGTAGCACCTGCTCAAAAAATATTTTGACATATCCGTTTTGTCCATAATAAAAAACGAAATGTCCATGCATATTATACCGTTTTCCGTTTTTTTCGTCAACTGTTCCGGCTTCCCTTTTTCCCTGTCAAAATCAATAAAAATTTTATCGTTTTTTCGTCACCCTCCCGGACGGGCGGATCAGGGCGGCTCCACAGACAAAACGCAGGCCTGTCTCCCAAATTGAGACAGGCCTGCCTGTATGTATAAAACCCTTAATGGTATTTGGCGCACGCCGTAAAAATCAGGTGTTACCCTTCGCTCTGACCGGGCGTCCAAAAAGGGCTTGTTTACTGTACCGGGATATCCTCCGTGATACCCTCTTCGCCCTGTGCCACCATATCCTCCATGGCGCCCTTCCACAGAGCGTTCCATTCCAGGCTCTTGTTCGGGATGACGTCCCAGTCCTCCAGCACGCCGTGGGTCTGGAGCCAGCGGATGGTGTTTTCGCAGTCGGGATAGATGTGGACACTCCAGGACAGCTTCTCCCCGCTCAGATGCACATAGAGGTACTCGGTCTGCTCATAGTATTCATTGCCGTCCCAGTCCTCGGTAAGCGTTTTTTTCTGGAAGTAGCCCTTATGGTAGCCACTGTCCTCCACCATGTTCCCGGCTTCGCAGTCCGCCTTCACCGCGCTGAGGAAGGACATGGCCGCCTGGGAAAGATCCTTTTCATCCTTCAGCACCCGGTCCCCCCACAGACTGAAGGCCAGAATGTTCCGGGCTGCGTACTCCGCGCCGTTGACCTCGCTGCCGTCCTCCAGGACGGTTTTGCTCTCGCTGATATTCTCCCAGCGGCTGAGAAGCTCCCGGGCAATATTGCCGGTTTCCTTCTCCGACCAGATGTTATACCGGCGCTCCATGGTGCTGCCGTTTTTCATGGTGTAGTAGATTCGCACGTTCACCGCCTGGGTCAGCTCCGGATTCTCCTGGGTGAGATCATACTTGTCGTCGTTGCTGTCCACCACCTCAACAAAAGTGCCGTCCCTGCCCCGGACGTACAGGCCGTAGTTGTCGATCCGCTCGTCGATGGCCAGGCTGTGCAGCCGCAGAACCTTTTCAATGTCCGCCTTGTCCGTCATGGAATTATCCGCCGTAAAGTTGGTGCCCAGGCTCACCCGCTCAATCTTATCCGGATCCGGCAGGCGCTCCTCAATATTCAGCACGTCAAAGTGGGTGCCCACCAGGCTCAGGGCCATGACAGCGGCCAGGATTCCCAGGCCGTACCAGTTCCGCCTGCCAAAGACCCGGGTGCTGCGCTCCACCAGCATCCTGCCGATGAACCAGCCCACGATCATGGCCAGGGCCAGCAGGCAGTATTTCACAGCCTCCGGTGTCCCGAAGCCCACCATATCTCTCAGGAAGTACCAGCTTCCCACGGTGGCGAACAGGGTACACAGCACCTGGAACACGGGACGGAGGAAGGAGAAGGCCACCGCGTCTCCGGCGCATTCCAGATTCCGCTTCCGGTACAGGATCAGGGCAAGGGCCAGGAACAGGATTCCCACGCCCGCAATGGCCCACAACCGCCACCATTCCCCGGTGAGGGTGAATTCCGCGGTCAGCTCCGTCCACAGGCAGTTCCTCTGTGTCGCGAGCCGGCTCAGTTCCGAGGAATCGGTATATTTGTAAAATGTCTTGGTCATGTGGTAGGCAGGCGTCATAACGCTTGCCGGATGTACCGGAGTGACCACGCCGTAGAGCATGGGGGTGTAGAGAACGTCCACCACCCAGTAGACTATTTCCGCGCCGGTATGAAGCAGACCATAGCCAGCAATCATGGTAAACCGGTTGCCCACGCACATGGCGCTGAACACCGCCAAACCAAAGCAACAGATATACCCCAGATTGGCTATGAGCATATTCAGGAAAGCCAGCTTCCAGGCGCCCTGGAACATGCTGTTTCCCAGCAGGGGCAGGGCCGCCAGGGCCATAACCAGGGTGGGAATCAGGGAGAACACAAGTCCCGACGCCACATTGGTGATAAACCAGTTTTCCCGCCGCAGGGGCAGGGCGTGAAGGGCATTGCACATCCGGCTGTTATACAGATCTCCAAACAGCAGCTGAACCACCACCAGGGCATAGCACACGTTAAACGCCGCCAGGGTCGAGGGCATGTTCAGAAAATAGTAGGTGAAATAATATGGGGAGTCCTGCGCCCCGTTTCTCATAAAGTTGCTGACCACCGCCAGCACCAGCAGCAGGGAATATAAGACCCACACCGGGGCGAAGCGGGTCATGTTCTTTTTAAATGCCGTTTTATTAAAGAAGGATCTCTTTGACTGCATAGCTCTTTCCTCCTGCGTCACCAAATATTCTTTCTTCCAGGCTCTGGGCGTCGGACAGGTTCCGGGTCATGCTGTAGAGCACCCACAGCGGCGCGTACCGTTCCATGCTTTCCATCAGGGCCGTTATATTAAAGAAGGATTTCCTTAACGCCATAGTCCTTTCCTCCCAGCTCGTAGATGAAGATTTCTTCCAGGGACAGGGGCAGCAGGTCAAAATACACGGGCCTCGCGGCGGCGATCTTCTGTTCCAGAATCTCCCGGTCGCCGCGGATGATGTAGGTCTTCAGCCGCCCGGAGCCGGTCTCATTGAGAATGTCCAGCCCCTTGGGGATATCGCCAACGATCTGAAGCTTGTGAGTGCTGCCCTGCATGTCCGCCAGGCTCTTTTCCAGCAGCATTTTTCCGTGATCCATAATGCCCACATGGTCGCACACATCCTCCAGCTCCCGCAGGTTGTGGGAGGATACCAGTACCGTGGCCCCATCCTGGGCAACGTCGGAGAGGATCAGGCTCATAACCTGACGGCGCATCACCGGATCCAGTCCGTCCACCGGCTCGTCCAGGATCATCACCTCGGGACGGCAGGCGATGGTCAGCTGGAAGGCCGCCTGCTTCTGCATACCCTTGGAAAACCGGCGGATGGGGCTGTTCATGGGCAGGTGGAAGGCCTCGCTGAGCCGGGTGAACAGCTCCCGGTCAAATTTGGGATAGATCCCGGCGTAGAACCTGCGCATATCCTCCAGGGTGGCGGAGGGGTAGTAGAATACGTCGTCGGGAATGTAGCCGATCTTCCCCTTCGCCTCCGGATTTTCAAACACCGGCTGGCCGTCCAGGGTAACGGTGCCGCCGGTCTGACGGTAGACGCCGGTATAGTGGCGGATGGCGGTGGACTTGCCCGCGCCGTTGGGGCCGACCAGACCGTAGACAGCGCCCTTGGGCACGGTCATGGTTAAATCGTCCAGGGCCTTGAAAGGACCAAAGCACTTGGTTACATTTTTCATTTCCAGCATGTTACTTATCTCCCTTCTCGATTCGCTCCATGAGATCCCGCCGGGGAACCCCCAGCTCTGTCAGAGCGTCGGTGGCCTCGTCAAAGGTCGTGAACCAGCGCTCCTTTTCCCGTTCCCGGGGAGCGGCGTCACCGCAGACGAAGCAGCCCTTTCCGGGGACCGTCAGGATCCAGCCCTCCGCTTCCAGCTGACGGTAAGCCCGCTGGATGGTGTTGGGATTGATGGCCAGCTGGGCTGCCAGCTCCCGCACGCTGGGGAGCCGCTCCTCGGGCCGCAAAACGCCGGAGGCAATCTGATCCCGAAAGCCGTCGAAAATCTGGGCGTAAATGGGCCGGGTGTCCCGATAATTGAGTGTCACCATGTTACCCCTCCTTAACTGTGTTAGCTGTACTAGCTGTCTTAGTACGGATAGTATATCAGAATGCAGTCGTTTTGTCAATAGTTGTAACCTTAAGGTTTTCTTAACGGGTTATTAAGATTTTGGCCTCCTATAATTGTAAGCCCTCAACCACGTAAAAAGCGGTTGAGGGCTTACAGCTTATACAGTTTCTCGTGTAATATTGCGCAGCCAGATGTATTTGCGGTAATGGAGGAACACAACCGGCAGCTTGATGATCTCATCCATGTTGCACAGGCAGAACACTGCCGGGGCAGGAAGGTTCCACCAGAACGCCGCCATCAGGCTCAGAGGGACGCAGACGCACCACATGAAGATGATGTTGGTATTCATGTCAAATTTGGCGTCGCCGCCGGCACCGAAGATGCCGTCCAGCACCACATGGTTCACAGACTGAGCCATAATGTTGAAGCCGGTGAAGGTAATCATGATTTTCAGATATTCGGATGCCTTGGGAGTCAGCTGGGTGATGTTCATAATCACCGGAGTCAGCGCCGCCAAAGCCAGAGCGGTACAGACGCCTACCACGATGGCAAGCTTTGTGAGTCTGGCCCCGTAGGATTTGGCCTTGTCCAGAAGATTCGCGCCCAGCAGATTTCCGATCATGATCCCGGCGCCGCCGCCTACACCCCGGATCAGGCAGGAGATCAGGTTCTTGACCACGGAGACAATGGAGTTCGCGGCCACCGCGTCTCCATCCATGTGGCCCAGCACCACGGAGTAGGACATATAGGCGATACCCCAAACCAGACTGGCGCCGATGACGGGGGTCGTGTAACGGAGGAAGTCCTGATAGAGGAGCTTGTTGGTCTTTTCCAGCAGCCCCTTCCACCGCAGCTGCACATTGCCCTTGCGCTTCGTGACCATCACGGCAAGCAGCATCTCAATCAGCCGGGCGATCACCGTGGCCAGCGCCGCGCCCTGGATGCCCATAGCGGGAACGCCCAGCAGGCCAAAAATGAACACACCGTTGAGCAGGATGTTCACCACCACCGCGATAGAGCTGATGATGGAGCTTTCGGCGGTGTGCCCGGTGTTCTTCAGCAGGGCGAAATAAACCTGGGTAATGCCGCACAGAAAGTAGGAGGGAGCCACCACCCGCAGGTAGGAAGCGCCCAGAGGAATCAGTCCGGCGTCGCTGGTAAGGACGGACATGATGGCGGTGGGAATAAACAGCGCCGCCAAAGTCACGGCGCCGCCCAGAACAAGGATGATCCGTAAGCCCACGGGGGCGATCTTCTCAATGGAGCGGCTGTCGCCCTTGCCCCAATATTGGGCGGCCATAATGCCCACGCCAACGCTGAAGCCCGTCACCAGCAGGTTCAGAAAGAACTGCACATTTCCCGCCTGGGAAACCGAAGCCATGCTTTGCTGATCCAGCCGCCCCAGCATCACCGCGTCGGTGGCGCTGACCAGGGCCAGCATGAAGCTCTGAATCGCGATGGGCACCACCAGCCGCATCAGCTCCGAATAGAAGGTGTCTTTGGTTGATTGTATCGTTTTCATGGAGCCTCCTGTGTCACAAAACAGCCTCTTTCACCGAAAATTTTCGTCAGTCCTTCTATATTATAGCAAATTCCCTCTGTATGCAAGTGTTATTTTGAAGAATTCGCGGACGCCTGCAGAGTTTCCCTAACCCATGGAAACTGTCGGAGGATTATGTTTTGTGAAGAGCGAATCGAGTAAAACGCCATGTTGTACGGCGCTTGTGGCCCATGTGGATGCCAACGGATGAGAACCACATGAAAAGGGGCTGCCTCACTGCGTTAGTGAGACAACCCCTTTTTGGTATTTGATGATAAAAAAGCAGCGTTACATTGCCAGAATAGACTCCACTTCTTCCCTTTCCGGCATGGAGCGAATCGCTCCCTTCCTAGTCGTCACCAGATAGGCTGCCGCATTGGCAAAGCGGAGCATATCTTCCCGATCTTTGGGGGTCAGGCAGGCAATGCCGTTTTCCAAAATAAAATTCAACACACTGGCGCAAAAGGTATCCCCAGCACCGGTGGTTTCAATGGTTCCGCCCAGCTTGAAAGAGGGCACGAACACCGGTTCCTCCTCCCCATAGAAGCTGTAGCTTCCGTCAGCGCCGGCGGTGACGTTCAGCACCTGGATATTGGGGTACTTCTCCCGGAGGGACCCCGCGCCCTTTGCGAAGTCGATCTCCCCGGTCATGAATTCCAGCTCATTGTCGGCGATCTTCAGAATGTCGCACCGGGAGAGACCCCAGGCGATGGCTTCGCGGGCATTTTCCAGATCGTCCCACAGGGGCGGCCGGAGGTTGGGGTCAAAGGAAATCAGCGCCCCGCCCTGCTTCGCCAGCTCCACGGCTCTCACCGTGGCCGCCCGGATGCCGGGATGGGTCATGGACAAGGTTCCAAAGTGGAAGATTCTCGCGTTTTCGATGATCTCCTCCGGAAGCTCCCCTTCCGTCAGCATCATGTCCGCGCCGGGCTTGCGGTAGAAGGAGAAGTCCCGGTCGCCGCCCTCCAGGGTTTTCACAAACGCCAGGGTGGTGGGGATGTTCGCGTCCAGAATCAGGCCGTCTCCATGGATGCCCACGTCCCGGATGGTATCCCGGAGCAGGCGGCCGAACATGTCGTCCCCCACCTTCCCCACAAAGGCGCATTCCTTTCCCAGCTTGCGCAGCATGGCCAGCACATTGCAGGGCGCGCCGCCGGGACAGGCTTCAAAAAGGCCGTTTCCCTGGATGCTGACACCGTTTTCCGTGAAATCGATTAAAAGCTCGCCCAGGGCCACAACGTCGAATCCCATGGCTCATACCTCCAAATCATATTTTTCCACATCCACCAGCACGGTGCCGTCACAGGAGAAGCTGATGAATTTGGCGTCCAGGGGCGTGTAGATCACCGTGGTGGCGGCCTGCTCGCCGTCGTTGACAAACAGCTCAATGCTGTAGCGGTCCATGATGATCCGCATTTTCAGCTCCCCATCCTTGGGCAGGACCGGGAACTCCCGGACATTGACGATATCGCAGGGCAGGCCGCTCTGGGTGCGGTCAATGCGGACGATGTTGGTGGCGGGCTTAAAGCGGATGGAGGTGAAATGCTCGCCGTCCCGGGCAAGGTTAATCTTGAACCAGCGGTACATGGAGGCTTCGTTGCCCGGACGGATGGTAACAGTCATGTCGATGAATCGCCCGCTGATGCCCTGCAGGGAGGTCTCCCCGGTCATCAGCACATTCTGATAGGCGATCTTCACGCTGCGGTAGTTCTCGATCTCCCGAACCGGATTCTGGCACAGCCTGCCGTCCCGGATGGAAAGCTCTCTGGGGATGGTCATCTGGCCCATAAACCGCTGCTCCTGCAGATGGCTGCCGCTGGTTTCCCAGTTCTGCATCCAGGCGATCATCACCCGGCGGCCGTCATAAGACTCCAGCGTCTGCATGGCGTAGAAGTCCAGGCCGTAGTCCACCGCCTGCACGTTCTCCCGCATGAGATGATGGGCATTTTCATCATAGGTACCGATCAGGCACAGGTTGGCGTTGCCGGGGTGGAACTCCATGCCCACCGCCTTCATCTCCTGGGGGCTGGTCATCAGGACATACTTGCCATCCAGGGGGAAGAGGTCCGGGCATTCCCACATTTTCCCGTACTGGTTATGGCAGGAGGCCACCTTGCTGACGAACTCCCAGTGGAAGGCGTCCTGACTTTTGTACAGTAAAATCGTGCCGCTGCCATCGGAGGAGCGGTTGCCGACCACCACCCAGTAGGTTCCGTCCGCATACCAGATATGGGGATCCCGGAAATCCCGGATGCTGCCCCCATCGGGGACGTCCTCGCCGCGGATCACGGGGTTGCCCGCATATTTTTCATAGGTCACGCCGTCGCCGATGGCAATGCACTGGGTCTGGTAGCTGGCCATTTTGCCGTTTTTCTGGCGGACATCCCGGACGCCGGTGTACATCAGCAGATGCCGCCCGTCGGGCATCTCCACCGCGCCGCCGGAGAAGCAGCCGTCCTTATCGTAGTCCATGTCCGGGGCCATGGCCACGGGCAGCCGCTCCCAACGGATAAAATCCTTGGTTTTCACATGGCCCCAGTGCATGGGGCCCCATTTCACATCGTAGGGATGGTACTGATAAAACAGGTGATATTCGCCCTTGTAAGGGGCGAAGCCGTTGGGATCGTTGATCCAGCCGATGCCGCCGGTCACGTGGAATTTGGGCAGCTCCTCCGCAACATAGGGGCTGTATTTCTTCTCAAAATCCTGGGCGCGCTGCAATTTCTTACTGATCATACAGGAGGCTCCTTCCTGAAAGGTAATTCACAGAGATTGGGGGTAGTGCTTTCTGTGCTTTGACAAGCACCCCTGTCGCGGGACAGGATGCTCGTCAAAACCCGGAAGGCCGTTTTGGGAATCCCCGCCCCCGGCAAGGGGGGCAGGGATCGAAAGCCATCAGGCGTAGTAAGCGTCGAGATATTTCTGGAAGATCGCCAGGTAGTCCTGCAGGCCGTAGGCGTCCAGGTCGGACTGGAGCTTGTCCCAGTCGGCGTCGGTGAAGCCGTTCATGACCCAGTCGGCCTTGGCGGTGTTGATGCACTTGGAGATATCCGCCTGCAGATCGGAGATCTTCTTGGTGTCGTCGGTGCTCATGAACACGTTGGGGAAGACGTACTTGGTGTTCATATCGGGGGTGTAGATGTCTTTGATCCAGTCCAGACGGTACTGGGCGTCATCGGGGCAGGTGACATAAACGTCGTAGTAGCTGTCCAGGATGGCCAGAGGCCCGTTGACGCTCTCTGCCTCCCGAACCTCCACGGGAGAGGCGTCGCCCAGGGGCGCGTGCTTCAGCATGGGCTCGCCGTTGGCGTTCTGGCTCATCTCGAAGATATCGAATTCATCGTCTTCGCCGTAGGTGCCCCAGTTGTTCTGGGGGGACTGGATGGGAGCGTACATCTGATCCAGCCAGGCGCAGACCAGGGCGGGATTCTGGGCAGCAGCGGTGACCACGCAGCGGCCGCGGTCAAAGCCGGAAGTGAAGGAACCATTCTGGGGAGTAATGTTGCGGGTATCCGCAGTCAGTGCGGGCAGAGGCTCCCAGCCCTCCAGAGATGCGATGTTGGCAACGTCCCAGCTAAAGCACACGCCGTAACGGCCGGACTTGCCCTTCGCCACATAGGTGGACCACTCCTGGGTGAAGGCCTCGGGATCGATGAGGCCCTGGGCGTACAGCTCATGGAGCCAGGCAATGCCCTTCTTGAAGCCCTCGGTATTGGCAACGCAGATGACTTCCTTGTTGTCCGTAACCGCGATGTGACGACCACGGTCGGGATCGCCATAGCCTTCACCGAAGCCGTTGATCAGGATGCAGGGATCCTGGTCGCCATCGTTCAGGATGCAGGACATGGGGATGATGTCGCCTTCAATGCCAAAGTGGGCCTTCAGGTCAGCCGCATTGTCACGGAAAGCAATCAGGACAGCCTCAAACTCGTCAACGGTGGTGGGCATTTCCAGATTCAGGTACTCAAGCCATGCGGTGTTGATGAAGCTCATGTTGCCCACGGTCTGGATAGCGGTCTTTTCATAGCCCAGCTGCTCAATCCAGGGCAGCGCCCAAATGTGACCGTTCTCATCGGTGCACATTGCCTTGTATTCGGGAGCCTGCTCGAAAACCTTGCTCAGATTGGGCATATACTTGTCGATGTACTCTTCCAGGTTGATGATGACACCCTGCTTGGCGTACTTCAGCAGATCGGTGTCACCGAAGCCCGCATTGAACACAAAGTCGGGCAGGGTCTTGACGTTGGACATCTCCAGGGCGATCTTCTCGCCCCACTGGTCACTCTGGATGGTCTTCCACTCCACATGGACGTTGGTCTGCTCTTCCAGTCGCTTGAAGATAGTACGGTTGTTGGGTTCAGACTCCGTACCAGCAGGAAAGTTGGTCAGGCCTTTGACGGTGGCAGTTTCTGCCAGAGGGAAGGACAGAGTTGCAGGATCTACTTCCAGACCGGCAGAATTGCCGCCCACGGAACTCTTGCCGCCGCAGCCAGCAAGCAGAGATAGGGTCATTACCAGCACCAGTGCCAGGGACATAACCTTAGTAAACTTACGCATTGTGATACTCCTTTTTTAAATTATTGTTTTGCAGGCCATTTCCTGCATGAATACAAGCTGATTATCCCTTTACGGCGCCTGCCATAATGCCGCTGTCAAAATACTTCTGGAAGAAGGGATACAGAATCATCAGGGGAATGCTGGAAATGATGATGGTGGCGTATTTCAGCAATTCCGCCAGCTGGGCACGGGCAGCGGTACTCTGCATATCGGAAACCATGCCGGGTTCAGGCTGGCTCTGAATCAGGATTGCCCGCAGAACCAGCTGCAGTGGCTGCTTTGCCGCATCGTTCAAATAGATCATGGCGTCAAAGTAGCTGTTCCACATACCCACAAACTGCCACATGGCAATGGTTGCGATAATGGGCATACACAGAGGCAGCAGGATCTTAAAGAAGTAAACCATTTCGGAAGCGCCGTCAATTTCGGCGGCTTCCTGCATATCCTGGGGAATGCCCATGTAGTAGGTCCGTGCGATGATCATATTCCACACACTGAACGCACCGGGAATCAGGATCGCCCAGATGGTGTCCAGCATCCGCAGGTCGCTGATCAGCAAATAGGTGGGAATCAGACCGCCGCCGAAAAACATGGTAATGACGAACATGACGTTGAAAAAGCCTCTGCCCTTGAAGTCCTGGCGGGACATGGGGTAGGCCGCCAGCAGCGTTACCGTCACGGAAATGATGGTGAACAGGACGGAGTAAACCAGGGCGTTTTTGAAGCCTGTCCAGATCTGGGCGTTGGTCATGACACGTTCGTAAGCGGTCAGGGTCCACTTGCTGAAATCGAAGGTCAGGCCGCTGTTTTGCAGAGTGATGGGGTCGATGAAGGAAGCCAGGATGATGTAGACCACGGGGAGGATAATGGCCGCCATGAACAATCCCAATATGGTGTAGGCGAAGACCATAATCGCCTTGTCCGATTTGGGAAGCCGGGAGAATTTTGTTTCCATATTCCGTTTCTCCTTTCCTCAGACGCCCTTGCCGTCGTTCATTTTCTTCACGATGGAGTTCATGGAGACCAGAAGGACGACATTGATGACCGTGTTGAACAGGCCTACGGCGGTGGAGAAGCC
>DEUP01000002.1 GCA_002362625.1 Clostridiales bacterium UBA3259 | reverse complement strand
AATTTGCTCATTTATAGTATTATAGTCACTTTCACGGTAAAAGTCAACAAAAAAGGAAGCAAATTGGTGAGGCTGCCGATTCCCCCTGGCGCTATTTCTCCAAAATCCCAACAAAAGCGGACAGTGCGTCGATGTTCGCCATTCCGGAAAGAACAGAGAAAGACGTGCTTCCGGCCCGGTCTGCGTTCACAAAAACACCCCAATTTCCCTGGGGAAGGGCAATTTCCACGCAGTGAGGCGTGGGGTTGAAAGCGGCAATAATCCACTCCTTTTCACCATTTAACGAAAACGCGGCAATTTCCTCCGGAGTGTCCGGCAGCAGGGTAATCCGCTGAACAACCTCACCAGAATCCGCCATGCGGAAAAGACTGTGGGCCCTGCGCAGAGCCAGCAGCCCCTGATAATATTGGAGGGTTTTCCGGACCTCCGGATCTGTCAGGCGGTTCCATTTCAGGCCGTTGATCCGGTCGGAGGAGCGGTAGCTGTTTCCCACATATTTTCCCGCCTGATTCTTTTTGGAGCGGAGCATTTCCTCTCCCGCGCCAAAGAAGGGGATGCCGGTGCTCAGCAGATTGAAGGCCGCGGCAAACCGGCTCCTTCTGGCAATCTCCGCTTCATCCGCCTGGGGAAGGGCCTCGGCAATGCGGTCGTGGAGGGTGTGGTTGTCGTGGCAGGAGATGTAGTTTACAATCTGATTGGGCTCGCAGCTCCAATCCATCCGCCCCTGGAAGCAGCGAAGCAGGTGCTCTTTGGACACCGGTGCCCCGGATATGAAGCCAGGCAGATGGTAGTCGAAGACAGAGCCCCGGAGGGTGTCCCGGATGGTATCGTTGAAGAAAGCAAATTGGGGAAGCTGCCAGGCATTTGCCTGAACCGCCAGGGCTACGCCGGGCTTGGTCAGCTGAGTGGAAAGGTCCCAGCCCTCTCCGTAGAAGATAGCCTGGGGATGCTTTTCCCGGACGGTGGAGATGACCTGTTGAATGGTGGCCACGTCCAGAAGACCTACCAGGTCGAACCGGAAGCCGTCGATGTGGTATTCATCCGCCCAATAATTGACGGAGTCCACAATGTATTTTTGAACCATTGCCCGCTCAGAGGCGGTGTCGTTGCCGCAGCAGGAGCCGTTGGAGAAAATTCCGTCCTGATTTTCCCGGCTGAAATACCCGGGGACAATTTGGTTCATGGAGAATTCGAGGGTGTGGTACACGTGGTTGTAGACCACATCCATGATCACGCCCAATCCATTTTGGTGCAGGGCGTGAACCATCTGCTTCATCTCCCGGATGCGGGTGAAGCCGTCAAAGGGGTCGGTGGCGTAGGAGCCCTCCGGCACGTTGAAATTCATGGGGTCGTAGCCCCAGTTGTATTCCTTCCCGGGGTTTGCCTCGTCCACAGAGCCGTAGTCGTATACCGGCATCAGATGAATGTGGGTGACGCCCAGATTTTTGATGTGGGACAGTCCCGTGGGCTGCCCGGATTTCAGTTTGGTTCCCGTCTCCGCCAGACCCAGAAATTTTCCCTTGTTTACAATCCCGGAGGAGGGGAGGCTGGACAAATCCCGGACGTGGAGCTCGTAGATCACGCAATCGGTGTAATTTTCATAGGTGACTGGCAGCCTGTCCTGTTCCCAGCCCTGGGGGTCGGTGCTTTTCAGGTCGCAGACCATAGCCCGCTTCCCGTTGACCCCGGTGGCCACGGCATAGGGGTCGCAGGCTTCTGCGGTTTGCCCCTCCACATTCACAAGATAAGTGTAGTAAACCCCGTTCAGGTCGCCCTGGGCGCTGGCCGTCCAGGTTCCGCGTTCCCCCCGCTCCATGGGAATCTGCCGGAAGGATTCTCCCAGGTTGCCGGAGCGGTAGAGGCAGATTTTGACCCACTGGGCAGTAGGGGCCCACAGACGGAAAAAAGTTCCCTGGGCGCTCCAGCTGGCTCCCAGGTCGGTTCCCGAATAGGTAAATTTCTGTTCAAAGGATTCGGAGCTGTATTCTTGGTACATGGAATTCTACCTTTCTTTAGGAACTTTGCAGGAACAAATTGAACAATCTGCTTGTCCATTTTATTTCTGCACAGTTCCTGAATTGCTGAAAGAATCATACCATACGGAAGGAAATCTGTAAAGCAGAGAAGAAAGAAAAATTCACCGGCCTCCCGTGGGAAGCCGGTGAAAAATTATGACAGCAGGGCAAGGGCCTTCTGAATGCGGGAGACGGTGGCGTCGTAGCCCAGAATCCGCATCACGGTATACAGGTCGGGGGAATTGGTCTTTCCGGTTACTGCCAGCCGCAGGAAGGTGGACACATCCGCCACGGTGCCAGGGAAGGCGGCGGGGTCCGCTTTGTAGGCCTTCATATCGGTGGTAAAGCCCAGCTCGCTTGTGATTTCCTTTACCTTATCGAACCAGGCGCTGGAATCATCCTGGGGGTCGAAGCGGTCCAGAAATTTGGTGAGGGCGCCGCGAATGACGGCTTTGTCGAACTTTTCGTCAAAGACGGGCGCTTCCAGATATTCGTCATAGAAGAAGCCCATGTATGCCTTGGCCTCCGCCCAGGTGGCAATGTCCTTGCGGGGCTTCTTTCCGCCTCTTCCGATGGCGAGAATTTCCTGGGCGAATTCCGGATCAGCTTCCAGTTTCTGGGCGAATTCCGGGTCAAACTCCCTTGCCCACTCCAGAAGCAGGGCATAGACCTGGCTGGCATCCATCTTGGCAATCACATTTTTGGACACGTCGCAGAGCTTGGCGTAGTCAAACAGGTTCCCGGCGGGGTTCAGCTTTTTGGGGCTGAACTTGAACTGCGTGGCGGGAGCGTCGGGATTGGCCCGCCGCCAGTCCTCATAGTTGGAGTTTAAGAGGGTCATGATGTATTCATAAACTGCCTGAACGGGGAAGCCCTCCGCCTTGTAATAGGTCAGGGCAAGCTCCGGGTCCTTCCGCTTGGAAAGCTTCCGCTTGGAGGTGCCGTCCATCTTCATCAGCGGCCCGATGTGGACATACTTGGGCAGCTTGAAGCCCAGGGCCTGGAACAGCTGAATGTGGAAGGGGAGGCTGGGCAGCCACTCGTCCCCCCGCACTACATGGGTCGTGCGCATCAGGTGATCGTCCACCGCGTGGGCGAAGTGGTAGGTGGGGATGCCGTCGGATTTCAGGAGCACCTGATCGATGTTGTTTTCGGTGACGGTGAGCTCACCCTTGACCAAATCGTTGAATTTGAACTGCTTGGAGGCATCTCCGGTGGAGCGGAAGCGAAGCACCCAGCTTTTGCCTGCTTCAACTTGAGCACGAATGTCCTCCAGAGGGCGGTCGCGCCAGATGGCGTAGTCGCCATAGTAGCCGGTGGTTTCCTTGGCGGCCTCCTGCTTTTCCCGCATGGCGGAAAGCTCCTCCTCCGTGCAGAAGCAGGGATAGGCCATGCCCTGCTGAACCAGTTTTTTGGCGTAGACGTGGTAGATGTCCGCCCGCTGCCGCTGGCGGTAGGGGCCGTAATCGCCCTTGTCCCCGTCCATCACAGCGCCCTCGTCAAAGTGGATGCCGTAGTGCTTCAGCGTCTCAATCAGCACCTCCACGGCGCCGGGAACCTCCCGCTTGGCATCGGTATCCTCTACCCGGAGAAACAGGACGCCGCCGCTCTGGTGGGCCATCCGTTCGGAGGTCAGGCCCTGCACCAGGTTGCCCAGGTGGACAAAGCCGGTGGGGGAGGGTGCCATGCGGGTGATAACCGCTCCTTCGGGCACGTTTCTGCGGGGATATTTTTCTTCCAGCTCCTCCGGCGTCATGGTGACGTTGGGGAACAGAAGCTCAGCGAGCGCTTGATAATCCATGATAACTACCTCTTTGTCATGATTTGAAATATAATATACCATTGAACCCCCTAATTGTCAATTTTAACATTGCGTTTTTCTGGGATCTATGGTAAAATATCGAAAAACAAATTCAGAATCGAGGC
>DEUP01000004.1:40678-49532 GCA_002362625.1 Clostridiales bacterium UBA3259 | reverse complement strand
TTAGGGGTACGTTTTCATAACAAATAAGCCCCGGAGGAATCCGGGGCTTATAAAGCGGATTACATATACTTGGCAGTGGAAACCTTCACGCCGGGGCCCATGGTGGAGGCCACGGTGCAGGAACGGATATACTGGCCCTTGGCAGCGGCGGGCTTGGCCTTCACAACGGCACTTACCAGAGTGTCCATGTTCTCGGTCAGCTTCTCGGCGCCGAAGGAAACCTTGCCGATGGGGCAGTGGATGATGTTGGTCTTGTCCAGACGGTACTCAACCTTACCGGCTTTGATCTCCTTGACAGCGGCAGCCACGTTGGGTGTCACGGTGCCGGCCTTGGGGGAGGGCATCAAGCCCTTGGGGCCCAGGACCTTACCAAGACGGCCAACAATGCCCATCATGTCCGGGGAAGCAACCACCACGTCGAACTCGAACCAGTTCTCCTTGGTGATCTTCTCCACCAGCTCCATGCCGCCTACGTAGTCAGCGCCGGCGGCCTTGGCGTCCTCAACCTTGGCGTCCTTGGCGAACACCAGAACACGGCGGGTCTTGCCGGTGCCGTTGGGCAGAACCACGGCGCCGCGGACCTGCTGGTCAGCGTGACGGGAGTCAACACCCAGCTTGATGTGCAGCTCAACGGTTTCGTCAAATTTGGCGGAAGCGCCCTTCACGACCAGATCCAGGGCTTCGGTGGGGTCATACTGAACGGAGCGGTCAATCAGCTTGGCGCTCTCCTGATACTTTTTGCCTCTAAACAATTTAATTTTCCTCCTTATCGTGGTAATGCGGAATAATCCTCCCACATATCTGGGTTAGCAAGCGTCCCAGTCTAAAAATCAATCAACAACGGTCACGCCCATGGAGCGGCAGGTACCGGCAACCTGGCTTTCGGCAGCCTCCAGGGTGGCGCAGTTCAGGTCGGGCATCTTGGTCTTGGCGATCTCAGTGATCTGGGCCTTGGTGATGGTGCCGACCTTGGTCTTGTTGGGGACACCGGAACCCTTGCTCAGGCCGATGGCCTTGGTAATCAGCATGGGGGTCGGAGGAGTCTTGGTGATGAAGGTGAAGCTGCGGTCAGCGTAAACGGTGATGACCACAGGAATCTTGTAGCCCTCCATATCCTTGGTGCGGGCGTTGAATTCCTTGATGAAGGCGGCGATGTTCACGCCGTGCTGACCCAGAGCAGGGCCGACAGGGGGAGAAGCGGTAGCCTTAGCGGCGTTGATCTGAAGCTTGATAATGCCAGTGACTTTCTGTGCCATAAATAGCACCTCCTGAATAAGATGTGGTAATATGCGCATAGCGCATGTTTGTCGGGGTAAGCACCCCTCCCACGTTCCGGCCGAAAAATCGGCCCGGTGCGTTTACTGGGAAATAACCTCTACCTGATCGAGCTCGAACTCGACGGAGGTTTCGCGGCCGAACATGGATACGATCACGCTCACCGCATTGCGATCCACATCGACACTTTCTACAGTGCCGGTGAAGGAGGTCAGGGGGCCGTCCAGAATCCGCACGGTATCTCCCGCGGCGTAGTTGACGACGATTTCCTTCTTCTCCACACCCATGGCGTAGACCTCGTCCTCGGTCAGAGGGGTGGGATCGTTGCTGGAGGTACCGACAAAGCCGGTAACGCCCCGAATGTTCCGAATGACATGCCAGGTATCATCGCTGTAGACCATTTTCACCAGCACATAACCGGGATAGACCTTGCGGTCATAGGTCTTGCTGGCACCGGACTCGGTGATTTCGGTGACGGTCTCCAAAGGGATGGAGGTTGCCAAAATCTGATCCTGCAGGCCCCGGGATTCCACGGTCTTCTCGATGGTAGCCTTAACGGTATTTTCGTATCCGGAGTAGGTATGCACTACATACCATTTCGCAGCTTCTGCCATTTTATCACCTTAGTGGAAGACGCCGATAAGAGCATCAATACCAACCTGGGCAACAAAGTCGAACAGCCAGATGAACACGCCGACACAGAGAACACAGCCGACAACGATCACGGCGTTCTTCAGAACCTGCTGAGGGGTGGGCCAAACGACCTTCTTCAGTTCGCTGCGAAGCTCACGGAAGTACTTTCTGACCTTGCCCCAGGTTCTTTTGAACCAGTTTTCCTTTTTGACTTCAGCCATGAGAGAGCCTCCTTACTTGGTCTCGTTGTGAATGGTGTGCTTTCTGCAGAATCTGCAGTACTTCTTCATTTCGAGACGGTCGGGGTCGTTCTTCTTGTTCTTCATGGTGTTGTAGTTTCTCTGCTTGCACTCAGAGCATCTCAAAGTGACTTTCACGCGCATAACGGCACCTCCTTAAATCATTGCCTCCCTGTATCACTCCGGCTAGTAAAATTTTAGACAGTGGGACAACTACTGATTCCCACTCCGAAGCTGAAAAAGGCGCACAAAAAAAGAACCCTTTTTCACAGGTGAAGTTATTCTATCACGGTGGGAGGGCAAAGTCAATCATTTTTTTCTTTATTTTTCCGATATTTTGTTGTATGATAGGAAAAATACGAAACACGGAGGAAGAAAAATGCGGATCATGGGAATTGACTACGGCGACGCCCGGACGGGTGTGGCGATTTCGGATTTGCTGTGCACCATTGCGGGCTCCGCCACGGTGGTACCCAGCCGGAACCGGGAAAAGGCCATTGCGGACATCGTCCGTCTGGCCAGGGAAAATGAGGTGGGGGAGATCGTGGTAGGTCTGCCCCGGAATATGGACGGGAGCGAAGGGGCCAGGGCGGCGCTGTGCCGGGAGTTTGCCGATAGCCTGAAAGAGGTCACGGGTTTGCCTGTAGCCATGTGGGACGAGCGGCGGACCACGGTGGAGGCACACAATATTCTGTCTCAGCACAACTATCATGGGAAGAAGCGGAAGGAGACGGTGGACGCGGTAGCGGCGACCTTGATTTTGGAGGGGTATCTGGATTTCAGGAAGCATAGCGCAGGAGGGAAGATGTAAAGCAACAGCGGGTTGCTTGCTTCAGCGGTGGAAAAATGGTATCATCCGGGTATCTGAAAATAGGAGGCGTTTCTATGGAAATGAAAGAGATACTCAAGCAGTTGCGGGAGGGCAATCACTTGACCCAGGAGCAGATGGCCCAGCGCCTGCTGGTGACAAGACAGGCAGTCAGCCGCTGGGAAACCGGGGAAACCCAGCCGAACACCGAAACCCTGAAGCTGCTGTCAAAACAGTTCGATGTGTCCATCAACACATTACTCGGCGCGCCCCGGCAACTCATCTGCCAGTGCTGCGGGATGCCCTTAAATGAAGACAGCCTTATCAGCCGGGAGAGGGACGGCAGCTTCAACGAGGACTACTGTAAATGGTGCTATGCGGACGGCGCGTTTGTGTACCCGTCCAAGGAAGCGCTGATTGACTTCCTTGTGGCGCATATGCCGAATCCGGAAAACAGCGGAGAGGAAGATCGTCGGGCCCGGTTTGACGTTTACCTTTCTCAGCTAAAGCATTGGAAATAATCAGGCTTTGGGCTGATAGTACAGTTCCCGCAGTCCGGTAACCAGCAGCAATACACCAAACCCCTTTTTCAGCACCTCCACGTCTATATTCAGTCCAATCCAGGTACAAATCACGGCGGCGATGCATCCGCTGACTGCCCCGGGAATCACCACCGAAAGCTTCAGCTTTTTCTGCTTCCATCGGAAAAGACTGGAAACAAGGGCTCCCGGGAGGAAAAAGGCCAGATTGATTCCCCTCGCGGTGGCAGCAGGAATGCTCAAGACCAGGGTCAGCCACAAAATCAAAAGACTTCCACCGCCCACACCCAGGCCGGAGAGAAATCCCAAAACCGTACCGACAATCAGGGAAACAGGAAAGCTTTCTAACATAAATACCGGATCCCTCCCCATAAAATCAGAATGCCCAGTCCCCGATGGAGCCATTTCACTGGAATTTCGCTGCCCCACTTTCCGGCGCAGAAGCCCCCTGCGGCGCTGCCCAGCAGATAGGGCAGGGCAGTGGGCCAGTTTACGCTGCCAAGGGCCATGGTCGTGAACAGTGTGACGACACAGATGGGCAGGATGATGGATACGGAGCAGGGAAAGACGGACTCCTCCTCCACCACCCGCAAAAGGGTCAGCAGGGGCACCAGCACCATGCCTCCTCCAGCGCCGAACAGTCCCGTCACCGTTCCGGCGGCAAGCCCTGAGAGAACAGCGCCCATGTACAACCGTTTTCTCAAAAAAACACCTCCCAAGGGAGTTTATCCCTGGGAGGCAATTTTATTACAGAAAATTCGCTTTCCTAAAAAGAGGGGAAATGTGGAAGCTTATCCCCGGTTCAGAACCAGGTCGGTGCGGATATAGCGGGTATTGCCGTCGGTGGCAGCGGCAGCTTCCAGCAGACCGTTGTACCACTCGTCCGTATCGGCGGAACGCAGGCTGTTGGTAATCAGATAGTCACGGTAGCTCTGGTCAGCGTCGCCGACAAAGTACATCACATGGTAACCGTAGTTGGTTTCCACAATGCCGGTGTCCCCGGGCTTACGGCTGCTGTCAAAGCACCAGTCGTTGAAGGCGGTGACCATCTGGCCGGGATAGACGTCCTCGTACAGTCCGCCGTTTTCCACGGAGCCGGGATCGGTGCTGTTGTCGTGGGCCAGGGCGGCAAAGCTGTCCTCGGTGGCGTCTGTGTCTTTCCACTGCTTCAGCAGCTCCTCGGCCTTCTCCTTGGCGGCCGCCTTCTCCTCGTCGGAGTAGGTGGTGGAGCCGGTGGAGCTGTCTGTGGTGCCGCCCTCGAAGGATACCAGAATGTGGCGCACGTTCTTCAGCGCGAAGGTGTTATCGTTGGAGCTTACGAAATAAACCACATAGAAGCCGTCGGTATTGGTGGTTTCCGTGCCGTCCTCGGCGGTGGTGGTGGAGGTGCTGGCAACGTAGGTCAGGTCGCCCTCCTTACGGGCGGAATCCTTCACCCAATCCGCGTAGACGCCGGAAACGGAGGTGGAAAGGGTATCGTTGTGGGCGGAGCTGGAGGCGGTGGTATCCGCGTTGACGCTCAGGGCGGCAATGGCGTTGTTCAGATCCTCCAGGGTCGCGATTTTCTCTCCGGTCAGGGACTTGGCGGCCTCCTCCGCGGCCTTTACAGCAGCGGCCCGCTCTTCATCGGAATAGGTGGTGGCGCCGTCCTCGCCAGTGGTTCCGCCTTCCAGGAACCGGGAGACGGACAGATAGTAGGTGTTGTAGGTATAGGCGTTGTAGTCGTCGCTGTCAGCGGCCCGGAGATCGGCGTCGGTATAGGTCAGGGAATCGGTGTAGTGGGTCTGGTAGGCGCTGGCCAGGGAGCACAGCTCAGAGTAGGCGCGGAAGCTGTCCTCATTGGCGCCGTGGCCATACATGGCCTTCAGATAGGCGTCGGTATCGGAATAGCCGTACACCTGGGCATACAGAGCCAAAGTGGAAATGTTATTCTCCAGGGAAGCCTGATCCTCTTCGCTCAGGGTAAAGCCATCCTCCTTGGCGGCGTCGGCCAGAGCGTAAACGGCCTTGGCGTTATCCTTGGCGGTGGTCAGGAAATTGTCTGCCCAAGTGGTGCCGGTCTCTTCGTCCACAACCTGCTCGTCCAGAGGCGTGGTCAGATCCAGACCCACCAGGGAGGCGTAGCTGCCGTAGGTGCTGTAGAAGTTATTCACGGCGTCCATGTAGAAGTAGTTCAGCTCGGCGTTGCTGATAGAGTGGCCGTTGACGGTCATAGCCACGGTTTTCCGTTCCCGGAGGCCGCTGTTTGTGACAACCTGGTTGATGCCCACAACAATGGCGACAATCAGAATCAATGCCATGGCGGCAACGAAAATGATGGTATACAGGCTGACCTTTCTGGCTTCTTTCTGAGCGGCAAGCTGCTTTTCGGTCATTTTAGCAGTTTCCTGCTCCTTACGCATTTTTTTCTTGCTGGATGAACTCATACGATCAATTCCTCTCATTAGTCCTCGAGATACTTGTGCAAAGGAAGTAAATGCACAAAGACCAGCATATTATAACGTATCCTTTCCCCAGTTTCAAGGGGCAAAGTGAGGAAAGAAGGGGAAAAACAAAAAATTTACACTTCCAGTCAGGCCGTGCGGTGTACGCCTTGCCCGCAAGGCGTGGGCGAAACAGACCGCAGGAAGTTCCCGGGAACGCCCAAAGGGCATTCTCTGGAAAAAAACGCGGGGAGCCGAAGCTCCCCGCGCACCCGCTTTAGCCGTACCGCATCCAATTATGACCTGCACGAAATGGCAGGTGGGATGCCGCTCCATACCGTTACTGCTCCCAGCGTCCACCCACGGTCTCAAAGCCAGGGCGGGAGGTCTGCAAACAGGCAGGGAAGTCTAACGTCCCGATTAAAAAATGTGGGTCCAAAAGGACACAACACGTACCAAGCAGGAAAAAACGTGTTCCTGTACTATTGCGCCTCGTCCTCATCCTCGTAAAGAGAATCCATAATCAGATCGTAGACGGCCTGCAATTCGGCTTCATCGTCGATGGCGCACAGAATCGGCTCTCCGTCTTCTTCAATGGATTTGAGAATGGTGACTTCCAGCTGCAGGGTTTCCTGACTGTCCCCGGCAGGGATCACAGCCAGATAGGTTTCCCCGTTATACTCAACGGTGGAGAGGATCTCCAGCTCATACTCGGTTCCGTCTTCATCGGTGATGGTGAGAAAATCAGATCCGTACTGATCCATGGGGATGTCCTCCTTCCCTTTGCTTACCCATATAATACAGCTATCACCTTATAAAATCAAGAGGGAATTTTGTACAGAAAGAAGGGGCACATTTTATGACAGATAATCGTCCAGCAGGGATTGCAGCGCCCGGTCGTTGCGGACGATGATCCCCTTTTCCAGTGCCAGCTGGTCATTTTCCGGCAGGGAAGAGACGGCTGTGGGGAAGATCTGCTTCGGCTCCGTCTTTCCTCCGTCAAACAGGGCGATAAAGCCCTTCCAGGTGCCAAGCACCAGATAAAGCGCCAAAAATACTGCGGCGCGGGATTTCTTTTTCATGGTAAAACGCCTCCCTTTGGTGTTAGGGTTTCCGAAGATTTATCTTTTATTAATAAATTGGGTCTTTCGTTTTGAGATTGGGTATGCTATAATCGTATCCGTGTTGCTATGCCGTCCGCCCTGGACGGCTCTGAAAACAGCCTATTGCGCATCTTTTCAGAATATGCGCGGAAAAATGAAACTACCGATTCCCGCGTCTTCGCGGCTGGATTTATGGAGGTACCCTGGTATGGCAGAAGAAAAAAAGCAAAAAAGGAGAAAGAAACCCCGTCAGGAATGGGATCCCCATTGGCTGATTAAGCTAATGTACGCCGCTTTTTCCCTGGTAATTTCCGTGGTGAAGGTGGCTGTTATGGCGGCGGCTACGGTGCTGCTGATCGTTCTGATCTGCGGTACGGTATTTGTGGGAACCCTGGGGGACTATCTGCAAAACGACATTCTCTCAGAGGCCGCGGACTGGTCCCTGGACGATTATGTTTTGGAGGAAACTTCCTTTATTTATTATGTGGACGCCGCGGGAGACATCCAGCAGCTGCAGCAGATCTATACCACCACCGACCGTCAGTGGGCCAATCTGGAGGAAATCCCCCAGGCCATGATCGACGCTGTGGTGTCCATTGAGGATAAGCGGTTCTACGAGCATCAGGGCGTGGACTGGATCACCACGGTGAAGGCCTGCCTCAACATGTTCTTCGGCGGCGGCGACCAGTTCGGCGGCTCCACCATCACCCAGCAGCTGGTGAAAAACTCCACCGGCGACAAGAGCGTCACCGTTCAGCGGAAGGTCATGGAGATTTTCCGTGCCCAGATCTGCGAACGGGACTATGATAAAGACGTGATTATGGAGCAGTACCTGAACCGTATCTACCTGGGACGGGGCTGCTACGGCGTGAAGAGCGCCGCCGCGGAGTATTTCGGCAAGGAGCTGCAGAACCTGTCCGTGGCCGAGTGCGCAAGCCTGATCAGCATTACCAACAACCCCTCCCTCTACAATCCCCATTCCGATTACGTCTATATGTTCCGAGGGGAAGAGCGGGACGGCGCGGGGCGGAACCGTGTCCGGCAGCTCAATGTGCTGGAACAGATGTATGAGCAGGGCTATCTGACCCAGGAGGAATACCAGGACGCCGTGGACCAGGAGCTGGTCTTCAAGGAAGGCATTGCCGATGAAGACCGGTGGACCGTCTGCGAAAACCTGGCCTGCGGCTACGCCGGCACCCGGAGCAATTTTACCGTTGGAGAGGACGGGAATTACTACTGCCCTGTCTGCGGCAACCTGACCCCGGTCTCTACCAACGCCTCCCAGCACATCTACAGCTGGTATGTGGACGCTGTGATTTTGGACTTTGCTTCCTATCTCGCGGAGCAGGACGGGAAAAACTGGGATGATCTGACCCAGACGGACCGGGATCTGTATTTGGAACGGATTCAGAAGGGCGGCTATCACATCTATGTGCCTCTGGACATGGAGGTTCAGAAGCAGGTGGATGAGATCTACCAGGAGCTGAGCAACATGCCCAGAACCAACAGCCAGCAGCAGCTCCAGTCCGCCATTGTGGTGATCGACAACCGCACCGGCGACGTGGTGGCCCTGTCCGGCGGCGTAGGGGAGAAGACCACCTTCTTGGGGTATAACCGGGCCACCCAGGCCAAGCTGCAAACCGGCTCCTCCATGAAGCCCATTGCGGTGTACGCCCCTGCCTTCGAGTCCGGGAAGGTCACTCCGGCGACCGTGTTCAAGGATCTGCCCTACAGCTATGATGGCGGCGTGGGCTGGCCCAAGAACGACAACCGGAAGTATCAGTACGCCAGGACGGTGTACCAGGGCATCGTGTCCTCCGTCAACGCCATCTCC
>DEUP01000004.1:0-40447 GCA_002362625.1 Clostridiales bacterium UBA3259 | reverse complement strand
CCATCTGGTGGAAAGCTATGAGGCGGCCAACGGAGAGGTGAAATCCGATGTGGGGCTGGCCCCACTGGCTCTGGGCGCACTGACCGTGGGCGCTACCGTGCGGGAGATGTCCGCGGCCTACGCTACCTTCGCCAACGACGGCGTCTACCGGGAGGCACGGCTTTTCACCAAGGTCTATAACAGTAACGGCGATCTGGTGGTGGACAACACCCAGGACACCCGGAAGATCCTCAGCGAAAAGACCGTCAATTATATGAACTACTGCCTGTACAACGCCGCCAACTACGGCACCGGCGCCGCCGCCGTCTTCGGCGGTCAGCAGATCGCGGGCAAAACCGGCACCACCTCTTCCAACCGTGACCGGTGGTTCTGCGGCTATACCAAGCACTATACCGCCGCGGTCTGGGTGGGCTATGACCAGCCGGAGCAGATTCATGTCAGCACGGCGAACCCTGCCGCCATCATGTGGCGGAAGGTGATGCAGCCCATCCATGAGGGCCTCAGCTCTGAGCCCCTGTATAACGGCAACGCCTTCCACAGCGTCGCCATCTGCCTGGATTCCGGGAAGCTGGCAACCAGCGCTTGTCAATCCGACGTCCGGGGCATTCAGAGAGTGGTATACGTCAATGTCTATAACGGGGACGAGCCTACGGAAACCTGCGACAAGCATGTGATGGTGGATTACTGCGCCTCCGGCGGCGGTGTTGCGGGCTACTACTGTCATGACTACGGCGACGTGGTGTCCCGCTCCCTGGTACGTCTGAACCAGGACGAGGTGGAGCAGATCCGAGCCGCCGTGGGGACGGGCCTGGTGGACGGCTACCTGAACGACAGCTATGTATATTATACGGACGGCAATTGGTACGGCTTCTCCGGCAATTCCAACTACGGCGAGGAAGCGCCCTATCTGGTTTGCACCGAGCACAGCTCCTCCTGGGTGGAGGACGACGATTTCGGCGATTTCGGCGATTTCGGTGGTGATGACTGGATGGGCAACGGCGGAGGAGCGGACATGGGAGACGACGGATATTGGGGATAAGGGCGCGGAAGCGCGCTTAGCGCCAATGCCGTGACGGAGAGGGTAACAGGTTTCATTGTACCCGAAAGAAACAGGCAGGAGAGAAGTAAGAAGAGGAGGAACCCATGCTTTGGATTTCCGATGAATGGAAGGAATATGAGGTTTTGGACGCTGCCGACGGGGAGCGTCTGGAACGATGGGGCAAGTTCATTCTGGTGCGTCCGGATCCCCAGGTGATCTGGAATACGCCCCGCAATGCCCCTCAGTGGAAGCACTATGACGCCCGGTATCTCCGCTCCAATACCGGCGGCGGCCGATGGACGGAGCATACCCTGCCGGAGCGGTGGCAGATCCACTATAAGGACTATCTGACCTTCAACGTCAAGCCCATGAATTTTAAGCACACCGGTGTCTTTCCTGAGCAGGCCGCCAACTGGGACTTTATCCGGGAAAAGGTGGCTTCCGCGGGTCGTCCCGTCCGGGTGCTGAACCTGTTCGCCTATTCCGGTGGGGCGACCCTGGCCGCGGCGGCGGGAGGCGCAGAGGTCTTCCATGTGGACGCCTCCAAGGGTATGGTGGCCTGGGCCAAGGAAAACGCTGTGGCCTCCGGTTTGGGGGATGCCAAAATCCACTGGATGGTGGACGACTGCTTAAAGTTCATTCAGCGGGAAATCCGCCGGGGACGGAAATATGACGGCATCATCATGGACCCTCCCAGCTATGGCAGAGGCCCCAGCGGGGAAATCTGGAAAATGGAAACCAGCTTTTACCCCTTCCTGCAGGAGGTGGTGAAGGTGCTGTCCGATGAACCTTTGTTTGTCATTATCAATTCCTATACCACAGGGCTGGCCCCCTCGGCGGTGAGCTATGCCTCCGACGTGGTATTTGGTAAAAAATACGGCGGAAGCACCGCCGCGGGAGAACTGGGTCTGCCGGTAACATCCTCTGGCCTGATTCTGCCCTGCGGCGCGGCGGGCCGCTGGACTCCCTGAGGAGGAGAAAACGTGAGTGAGATTATTTCGGCCCAGCATCTGGCCTACACCTATCCCAGTCTGGACGACGGGGCTGGGGTGAAGGTGTTCGAGGATCTGGATTTAACCATAGAGCAGGGGAGCTTCGTGGCGGTCTTAGGCTGCAACGGCTGCGGAAAATCTACCCTTGCCAAGCATTTCAACGCCATTCTGCTTCCCACGGGAGGCAAGGTTTTCGTCTGCGGCATCGATACCTCCAATGAGGAGCGGATCATGGCTGTCCGCCGGAACGTGGGCATGGTCTTCCAGAACCCGGACAACCAGATCGTTGCCAACGTGGTGGAGGAGGACGTGGCCTTCGGCCCGGAAAACCTGGGGGTCGCCAGCCCCGAGATCCGCAAGCGGGTGGATACCGCCCTGAAGCAGGTGGGCATGTACGAGTATCGGGAGCACGCCCCCCATCTTCTGTCCGGCGGTCAGAAACAGCGCATCGCCATTGCGGGTGTGATTGCCATGGAGCCAAAGTGCATTGTTTTGGACGAGCCTACAGCCATGCTGGATCCCAGAGGCCGCCGGGAGGTTATGGATACCATCGGGCGGTTAAACCAAGAGAAGGGAATCACCGTGGTGCTGATTACCCACCATATGGACGAGGCCGCCAAGGCAGCGCGGGTGGTGGTCATGGACGGAGGCAGGATCGCCGCCGACGGCACCCCAAAGGAGGTCTTCTCCCAGGTGGAGCTGCTCCACGATATAGGGCTGGCCGCACCTGAGACGGTGGAGCTGTGCTGGGAATTAAACAAGGAGGGCTTCTGCCTTCCGCTGGATCACTTGGACCCTGAGCAATGCGCGCAGGCACTTTACAATGCGGTAGAGGCGTGACGCGCCAGGAGGAATGAAATTTGAAACCCATTCTGGAAGTAAAAGATGTAACCTATACTTACAGCGCTGGAACGCCCTTTGAGCATAAGGCGCTGGAAAATGTGTCCTTTTCTGTCTATCCCGGGGAGTTTATCGGCATTATCGGCCATACCGGCTCGGGAAAATCCACCCTGATGCAGCAGCTCAACGGGCTTTTAAAGCCCACATTGGGTCAGGTTTTGCTGGACGGCGTGGACATCTGGACAGATAAGCAGAAAACCCGGCAGGCCCGGTTCCGGGTGGGCCTGGTATTTCAGTACCCGGAATACCAACTGTTTGAGGAGACGGTCTACCAGGACATTGCCTTCGGCCCGAAAAACATGGGCCTGACCCAGGAGGAGATCGACCGCCGGGTGCGGGAGGCCGCCGGGTTTGTGGGATTGACGGAGAAGCAATTGGAGGTATCTCCCTTCGATCTGTCCGGGGGACAGAAGCGGCGGGTTGCCATTGCGGGCGTTATTGCCATGGAGCCGCAGGTGCTGATTCTGGATGAGCCTACCGCCGGTCTTGACCCCATTGGCAGAGCCGAAATCCTCGGCAACATCGAGGCTTACCGCAAGGGAAAAAACGCCACCATTATGATGGTGTCCCACTCTATGGAGGACGTGGCGAGGCTCACGGACCGGCTGCTGGTCTTAAACGGTTCTCACCTGGCTATGGACGCCGCTCCGGGTGAGGTATTCAACCATCCCGAGGAGCTGACTGCCATGGGCCTGAGCATTCCCCAGGTGACCCAGGTATTCATGGCGTTGCGGAAAATGGGCCTGGATGTGAGAAACGTATATACCATCGACCAGGCGGTTGCGGAACTGAAACGGATTCGGGGAGGGAAGTAGGATGCTGAAAGACATAACTTTGGGCCAGTATTTTCCCGGGAAATCCGTGATCCACCGTTTGGATCCCAGAACCAAGCTGATTGTGCTCATTGTCTATATTGTGGTGCTGTTTCTGGCAAAAACCTGGGTTACCTATGGCATACTGTTTCTGATCCTGGCCTTTACCATAAAGGTCTCCACCATTCCGCCCAAGGCCATCGTCCGGGGATTAAAGCCTCTGGTGATGATCCTGATTTTTACGGGAATTCTGAACCTGTTCTTTACCAACGAGGGCAGAATCCTGGTGGAATGGGGCTTTATCACTATTTCCACGGGAGGCATTCTTCGGGCGGTGCAGATGATGGCGAGAATCCTCATGCTCATTTCCGCCACCTTTCTGCTGACCTATACCACCTCGCCCATTGCGCTCACCGACGGCCTGGAATCCCTGATGAACCCTCTGAAGAAGATCAGGGTGCCTGTTCATGAGCTGTCCATGATGATGTGCATTGCCCTGCGGTTCATTCCCACCCTCATTGAGGAGACGGACAAGATCATGTCCGCCCAGAAGGCCAGAGGCGCGGACTTTGAGACGGGAAGCCTGATTCAGCGGGCCAAGGCGCTGATCCCCATTTTGGTGCCCCTGTTTATCAGCGCCTTCCGCCGGGCGGACGAGCTGGCTACGGCTATGGAGTGCCGGTGCTACCAGGGCGGCGAGGGCCGGACGAAAATGAAAATGCTCCGCTACCATCGGGAGGATTTGAAGGCCTTTGCCGTTACCGGGGTCGTGGCGGTGAGTGTTATCGTTCTGGGCCTGTTGGGACTGTGAGGACGCCATGCGGAATATTGCCTTACAGCTGACCTATCTCGGCACGGCCTACCATGGCTGGCAGGTGCAGAAGAACCTTCCCACCATCGCCGAAACCATGGAAAAGGCCGCCGCCATGGTGGTGGGACATCCGGTGCATGTGACCGGCTGCGGCCGTACCGACGCCGGGGTTCACGCCCGATGCTATGTAGCGAATTTTCGAACCAGCTCCACCATTCCCGTGGAGCGGCTGCCCTATGCCTTGAATACCCACCTTCCCTGTGACATTGTGGTGACGGGGGCCCGGGAGGTTCACGAGAGCTTCAACGCTATCGGCTCCTGCGCCCGGAAGGAGTACACCTATCAGATCTACAACTCCCGGCTGAAGGATCCATTTTATGTAAACCGGGCCTGGTTTTATCCCAGGCAGTTGGACGAGAATGTTATGCAGGCCGCGGCTGACCAGTTTGTGGGCACCCACGATTTTGCCGCCGTGCGAAGTGTGGGAACGGATGTTAAATCTACTGTGCGCACCGTATACTATTATACGGTGGAGCGGACGGGGGAGGTCATCCGGCTGAGGGTCTGCGCCAACGGGTTTTTGTACAACATGGCAAGGGCCATGGCGGGAACGGTGGTGTACGCCGCGGAAGGGAAGATCCGGCCGGAGGAGATCGGGGCGATTCTGGAATCGGGAAACCGCACCGCCGCCGGGCCTACAGTGCCCGCGGGAGGGTTATACATGACCCACCTGTGGTATGACGATGGAATCGAGAAATTCGAGGCGGGAAGCGACTGGACGCCCTAAGCGGCTTTTGTTCATAATTTGTTATCCCTTTTTCCTCTTTTCTGTGTTATACTGCGGAAAAAGGAGTACCCCAGGAAGAGGAGTGAGTATGATGCAGCCAAAAATGTGCAGCAAATGTAAAAAGAATATCGCCGTGGTATTCATTACCAAAATCGAAAACGGCGTCACCATGAACGAGGGCTACTGCCTCAAATGCGCCCGGAGTTTGGGTATTCCCCAGATTGACCAGGCGGTGAAGCAGATGGGCATTTCTGAGGACGACCTGGATATGCTCAGTGACGAAATGAGCAGCATGTTTGGGCAGCGGGACGAGGAGCAGGACCACGACGAGGACGAGATCGACAGCCAGACCGCCACCTTCCCACTGCTGAACCAGCTCTTTGGCAGCAATTCCAATCCCCCTGTTCAGCCCTCCCGTCCGCCTAAAAAGGAAGAAAACCAGGAGGAAAAGCCCAAAAAGAAGAACAAAAAGCATAAATTCCTGGATAGCTATTGTATGGACTTAACCGGCCGTGCTCGGGAGGGAAAGCTTGACAAGGTCATTGGCCGGGACATGGAGACGGAGCGGGTCATTCAGATTTTGAACCGCCGCCAGAAGAACAATCCCTGCCTCATCGGCGAGCCGGGTGTTGGCAAGACCGCCATTGCCGAGGGATTGGCCCAGCGGATCGCCGCCAAAGAGGTGCCCTACAAGCTGTGGGACAAGGAAGTGTTCCTGCTGGATCTCACCGCTCTGGTGGCGGGCACCCAGTTCCGGGGCCAGTTCGAAAGCCGGATGAAGAGCCTCATTGGAGAGATCAGGGAGTGCGGCAACATCATTCTGGTGATTGACGAGGTTCACAATCTGGTGGGCGCGGGCGACGCGGAGGGCTCCATGAACGCCGCCAATATCCTCAAGCCTGCTCTGTCCAGAGGGGAAATTCAGGTGATTGGCGCAACCACCTTTGCCGAGTACCGGAAATACATTGAAAAGGATGCCGCCCTGGAGCGCCGGTTCCAGCCTGTCACCGTGGCGGAGCCGACCATTGCCGAGGCAAGCCAGATCATGCAGGGTATTGCCAAGACCTACGCCGAATTCCACAACGTGGAGATTTCCCCGGAAATTGCCCACCAGTGCGTGCTGCTGTCCGAGCGGTACATCACCGACCGTTTTCTGCCGGATAAGGCCATTGACCTGCTGGACGAGGCCTGCTCCGATGTGAATTTGCAGTGCAAGGCTCTGTCTGAGCTGGCCCAGCTTCGCAAGGAGCGGGACGACTATGAGCTGGAGCTGCGGATGCTGAACGAGCAGACGGAGGAGCCAAACTATGAGAGGCTGGCCATTGTGCGCAGCAAGCTGATGCAGCTGGCCCCAAAGATCGAGGCGCTGGAGGCCCAGCCCAAACCCACCGTGACCATAGAAAATCTGGCCCGGGTGATTGAGCTTTGGACGAAGATTCCCGCCTCCAAGATCAAGGCCCAGGAGTACGAGCAGATCAAGGGCTTGCCTGACCGGCTGAAGGCCCATATTGTGGGTCAGGACGAGGCGGTGGACGCGGTATCCCGGGCCATCCGCCGGAACCGGGTGGGTATCTCGCCCAAGAAGAAGCCCGTGTCCTTTATCTTTGTCGGCCCCACTGGCGTGGGGAAAACGGAGCTGGTAAAGCAGCTGGCAAGCGATTTGTTTGACAGCGTAGACAGCCTGATCCGGCTGGATATGTCGGAATACATGGAAAAGCACACGGTTTCCAAGCTCATCGGTTCCCCTCCGGGCTATGTGGGCTATGACGAGGCCGGGCAGCTGACAGAGAAAATCCGCCGCAGACCCTACAGTGTGGTTCTCTTTGACGAGATCGAAAAGGCCCATCCGGATGTGCTGAACGTACTGCTTCAGGTGCTGGACGACGGCCGGATTACCGATGCCCAGGGACGGGTGGTGAACTTCGAGAACACCATCATCGTCATGACTTCCAATGCCGGCTCTGAGGGCCGGGTAGGGGGCCTGGGCTTTGGCCGGACGGAGAACGACATGGTGAAGGAAAAGACCATGGGCGCCCTCCGGGAGTTCCTGCGGCCGGAGTTTTTAAACCGTGTGGATGAAATCATCACCTTTAACCATTTGAGTGAGGAGCACTTCTTAGGGATTGCGGAGATTATGCTCACCGAGCTGAAGGAAAGCCTGGCCCTGCGGGGTCTGAGCCTGACCTGGTCCGAAGAACTTAAGAAGCTTCTGGTGAAGAAAGCCTACTCCGCTGTGTATGGTGCCCGGAATCTCCGGCGCACCATTCAGCGGGAGCTGGAGGATCCCATCTCCCAGGCCATCATTGACAGCTTTGAAAGCCCTATTTCTTCCATTTTTGCCGATGGGGATGGGGACAATGTGAAGCTGGATATCCACTAATAAAGAAACCGTCCTGGTCGAAAGATCAGGACGGTTTTGATTCTGGGGAATCCGCAATGAATGTAAAGACACGAAGAGGAACACTGCGTTTTTTGCAGTTATCGATTACATACTTTGTACCATGGGATTATCCATCCCAAAAGGCAAGCACAAGATCGGAATATTCAATAATGGATAGATTCCGTTTCAGTGGTGCGGCTCTGCCATATTTTTGATATTCTGGTAGAAACTCTGTCAGCTTTAGGTTATGGGAGAGGGCATAGGCTCTAGCGGAGGTGTCCACGCCTGCCGCACCCCCGGACACAATTGAACCAATGACCGCAACCTTCATAAGATACTCCTTAAAAAATAGATATATGGTATATCCAATTAAGACATTATAGCATAGAAATTGCGTAAAATAAATACACTATATATCTATATTCGAGGAAATTCTTATGGCAATTAAAAGTGTATCCATCCGGATTGAAGAGGAGATGCTTCATAAGCTTGGCTATGTTGCCGATTATGAGGGAAGAAGTGTGAACAGCCACATTCTGGTGCTCATCCGGGAGAACATCAAGGCCCATGAGCAGGAGCATGGCCCCATTGATGGGGAAATTCATCCGGATGTCAATGTGAAACCGGCCAGGAAAAACTGAGCGGCGCTGGTAAGTAAATCCCGGGAAAAATTTTCCCGGGATTTTTTGTAAGGTTTTCTGTGTTTTCGCGTCTAATGGGCAGAAGGAGATGAGAAGCGTGACAGAATTTGAAACCGTCTATCGTACCTATTTCCGGGACGTGGAGCTGTATCTCCGGGCCATCTGCAAGGACGAAAGCTTGGCCGAGGAGCTGACGGAGCAGGTATTCTTTCAGGCCATGAAGGCCCTGCCCAAGTTCCGGGGAGACTGCGATGTCAGAACCTGGCTTTGCGCCATGGGGAGAAACTGCTACCTGTCCCACCTGCGCAAAACCAGAGAAGCGGAGAATATCGACGAGCTGCAAATTCCCGATCCCAGGGCCTCCATCGAGGAGCAGATCATAGACAGATCCCAGGCCATGGCCATCCATCGTCTCCTTCACGACCTGCCGGAGCCATACAAGGAGGTCTTCTCCCTGCGGATCTTCGGGCAGCTGTCCTTTGAGGACATTGGGAGCCTCTTCGGGCGGACGGCAAACTGGGCCTGTGTGACCTATCACCGGGCCAGACGGAAAATTCAGGAGCAAATGGAGGGTTACATATGAACATTTCCTGCAATGTGATTCGGGACATCCTGCCGCTGTACGCGGAGGATATGGTGTGTGATGAGACGAAGAAGCTAGTGGACGAGCATCTGTGCGGGTGCGACGCATGTACGAAGGAGCTGGGGAGGCTGAAAAAAAAGGAGGCCATTCCGGTAAGCGTGGATACGGCTCCGATGGAGCATATCCGGAAGACGATTCGCAAACGGCAGATTCTCACCACGGTGTGCGTGATTCTGACCATTGCGAGCCTTATCTGGTCAGGGATGGTCTTTATGACGGCACCCATTTATCTTCCCGCTGAGGAAGCCATAGAGGGTGTGGAGCTTCTGGAGGATGGCGGACTGGCCATTGACTATGCTAGTGGGATCATGGGATATGGCGGCGGTCGCGTAGAGGATGACGAGTATAGCTATGTTTTCACAACACGTTATGATCGTCTGAGAGGAAGAATACGGGACAAAAAATGTCAATCCATGTCCCAGACAGAGCTGGAGAATTATATCCGGGAGTTTTATGGCCTTCAGGAGGTGACCCAAAAGGGTTATGACCGCTTTCATAATATCGCCGTAATGTACTGCTTCCAGAATGAGGATGGCGTAACCAACATCTCTTATCAGAAAGATCCCGGCAAGGTAGGCCCCGAGGATGGAAAAACCTGGACCCAGACAGACCACAGCTATGACCTGTGGTACCTGGATGCCCAGGGAAAACTGAGCAAGCTGATTTGGCAGGGGGGAAATGGAGAATGTCCGTCGGAAGAAGTTCTGAAACAGTATGGGTTGGGGATCAACAAGGAGCTGCTTGCCGGATCCCTGGCAAGTCTGGCATTTATGGCGATTTCAGCGGCGGCTGCCTGGGGACTTCGAAACGGAAAGTGGAGAAAACTCTCCATGGGGATTGCGGTCTATGCTTCCAGTCTGGTTGTTTTTCTCCTTCTGGGCACCGGCTTTCGTATTGTACAGTCCAATTATTTTCCGCTGAGAGGAGACTGGAGCAGAGACCTTGTGCTAACCACGGTTCTGCTGACAGGTATGACCCTTCTCTGGCTATATCGCCACGACTTGAACAAAAAGGAAACCTTCTAAAAAAGCGATGCCCGCCGGTCTCCCGGCGGGCCTTTGCTTACATCTCAAAATCATCCATCTTGGCGGAAATGGTATCCCCGACCTTCCAGGCCACGTCCTCCATTTTATTGGCGGCTTTTGCGGCCAGACGGCGGGTGGGATTGTTCCTCGGCATCATCAGAACAGCCACGGCACCGGCAGCGGCGCCGATTCCGGCTGTGATCGCCCATCCTTTGACATCCATATACTTCCTCCTTTCTCTTTTTCTCTAGTATGCCCCAAAAGAGCGTTTCTATCGCTTATCTGCCGTTTGGCAGGCTGCGCTGGGGAGAGGTGGTACCGTCTGTGGTGCCGGTGGTGCCTGAGGTGGTTCCGGTTCCCGCGGTGACGCCGGTGGTGTTATCCAGAGCGCCGTTGCCATGGGGCACCGTGGTGGCTGTTGTGGGCGTGGTGGTGGCCCGGGTGGTATTCTCCGTGGTCATGGGCGTAGTGGCGGCGGGACGGGTGGTGGGAATGGTTGTGGGGTTCATGTCCTGATTGGTACAGCCGCAGCCCACCAGCAAGGTCGCTGCCAGCATAAGGGTCAATGCCGCTAGGGTGAATTTTTTCATTTTTGATTACCTCCAAAATGTTCCAAGAGTTCTTGCTTCAACGCTATTATTTCCAGTGCGGTCCGGTTTATTCCAGAGGCGTAAAAGAAATCACCGGAGACAGCGGACAAACGAATTTTACCATTGCATTTTTCCGCCAAAGCATGTATAATTATGGTATTAAAAAAATAAAGGAGAGTTTTCCTGTTATGAAGAAGCTCGCTGTCAAGAAAAACGCGGAATGCATGGCATGCTTACAGTGTGCCCAGGCCTGCTCTGAGGCATTTTATAAGCAGTTCGACGTGACCAAGTCCTGCATCCAGATCGTGGCCGGAAAGAACGGCGGCGCCAAGCCCAACACCTGCATCCAGTGCGGCAAGTGCATGCGCACCTGTGAGCATGAGGCCATCACCCAGAACCCCAAGACCGGTGTGTACATGATCAACAAGAAAAAATGCGTGGGCTGCGGCAAGTGCGTGGAGGCCTGCCCCATGAAGGTTATGGTGCTGCCCGAGGACGGCCCCGCCTCCAAGTGCATCGCCTGCGGCATCTGCGTCAAGGCCTGCCCCATGGAAATCCTGGAAATTGTGGAAAAGTAAGCATATGACATTGTATGGACGGCGCTCAGCCGTCCATATTTTGTTAACAGAAAAATAGGTGAATAGGGTTGCGGTTTTCAAAAAAGTGTGATATTATTACAAATAATTTCAAAATGGTATAAAGGAGGCTGGGTATGGCAAAGGGCGGTCGATATTTGGCGAAAAATAGGAACAAGGCTGCAGGCGGAAAGAAAAAAGGCCGGGGCTGGAAAATCGCGCTGATCGTGCTGGCGGTGCTGCTGATTCTCGTTGGCATCCTCTATTTCGCGGCTTCCAGCTACCTGACAAGCATGCTCAACAAAATCAACCGGGCGGAGATCGAGGACAGGGGCGCTTCTGTGGAGGATATCCTGGACTGGGCTACCTATAACCCTGACGCCGCCACCTACAACCCGGAGGACGCTCCCCAGGTCCCGGCGGACATTCCTACTGGAACTGTCTCTCAGGAGACTACCGGGGAATGATAAGAAAGTGTGGCGGTGACACGCTGACGCTTTTTTCAAAAAGAACAATTCTCTTTTGGAGGTACCTATGAGCAAAGGACGTTACGCAAAGCAGGGAAAGAGCAAGGGCGGTCTGACCGCTTTGATTGTGTTTGCGGTTATTCTGCTGGTGATTGTGGCGGGAATGGCGGGATACGCGGCGTTCAGACCCAATAAAACCCCTCAGCTTCAGGTTCCGGAGACCACAGCGCCCCAGGAAACCCAGAGCCTTCCGGTAACGGAAGCCGCGACAACGGAGGCGACTACCGAGGCGGCCACCGTTCCCACAACCCTTCCCTATAAGGAATCCGGTAAGGATATCATCAACATTCTGCTGATTGGCCAGCAGGCCCGGGAGGGTGAGGCGGAGTCTGACCAGCGGATGGCGGATACCATGATTCTGGTCACGGTGAATAAGGTCACCAAGACAATGAACCTGACCTCCTTCCTCCGGGATACCTACGTCAAGCTCCCGGACTACAAGGGCCACACCTGCGGCAAGAACCGGATTAACGTCTGCTATAACCTGGGCTACCAGTGGGGCGGCGCGGGCGGCGCTATGGAGATGACCAACCAGTGCCTGAAGGAAAACTTTGGCATCGAGGTGGACTTTGATGTGGAGGTGAGCTTCCAGGGCTTCATGGACATCATCGACATGCTGGGCGGTGTCCAGGTGGAACTGACGGAGGCGGAAGCGGAATACCTCAATAACGACAAGCTGTATGTGTTCCATGAGATGAAAGCGGGAGAGACCTGGCTGGAAGGCAGTGAGGCCCTGTCCTACGCCCGTATGCGTAAGGCCGCCGGTGATTCTGACAGCGACATTAAGCGCACCGAGCGTCAACGCAAGGTGATTACCGCTGTGTTTAACTCCTTGAAAGGTCAGAGCATTTCCGAGTTTCAAAAGCTGGCAGACACAGTGCTGCCTATGATTACCACCAACATGACCAACGACGACATCACCACCTGCCTGTGGGAGATCGTGCCTCTGTTGCCGCAGATGAAAATTGTAACGGGTACATGCCCGGTGGAGACAACCTATTGGGGCGAGGTTATCGACCTGTTTGGCGTTCCTTCCAGCGTCATTCAGTTTGACCAGGGACAGAATACCAGGCTGATGCAGGCTATCACGGAAGGGGTTCCCGCGGAATGATGTTTTGACGGAGAGGGCTGCGGCCCTCTCCGTTTTGTCCTTCCTGTTTGGGCGTGGCTTTTTGCCAGGAGTTTGTAACATAAATTTCATACCTGTAATAATTGCATAATGGAAGGGAATATGATATACTATTCTTTAAGTATACACCCGGAGGCGTTTATGACTGATTTGACTGATTTTCAAAAGGAAATTTCCGCTCGTCTGCCGGAAATCGAGCTCCGTTTCCAGGAATCCCTGGCAAAGCACACCTCCTTCCGCATCGGCGGGGAGGCGGAGGTCATGGCCTTTCCCAAAACGGCCGGGGAATTGTCACAAATTTTGAATTTGTCCAAATTTTTGGGCCGAAAACCTGTTATACTGGGAGCAGGAACCAACGTACTGGCCCCTGATGAAGGAATTCCCGGGCTGGTAATCTGCCTGAAGGACTGCCTGGATGGCTGTGAGCGGCTGGAGGGAAACCGGATCCGGCTGATGGCCGGTGTAACCATGAGCCGTGGGGCGGTGTTCGCCGCCAGTCAGAATCTGGGAGGTCTGGAATTTGCCCACGGGATCCCGGGCACCATCGGCGGCGGCGTGTACATGAACGCCGGCGCCTACGGCGGGGAACTGTGTCAGGTGGTGGAGCAAGTGGAAGTGATGGATTTATGGGGTAACGTCCGAACCCTTTCGGGTGAGGAAATGGGCTTTTCCTATCGGCACAGCGTGTTGGAGGAAACCGGGGATATTGTGATATCCGTTACCTTACAGCTGGAGGAAAGAGACGGGGAAGCGGTGAAGGCCAGAATGAAGGAGCTGATTGGGAAGCGCTCCGCATCCCAGCCTCTGGATCTTCCTTCCGCCGGATCGGCCTTTAAGCGGCCTGCGGGCGGGTACGCCGCCGCGCTCATCGATCAGGCGGGGCTTAGGGGCTTTCGGGTAGGAGCCGCGGCTGTCTCGGAAAAGCACGCCGGGTTTGCCGTGAATCTGGGCGGCGCTACTGCGGCGGATGTGAAGGAGCTGCTGCAAGTGGTGTCCGATAAGGTATACGCGGATTCCGGGATTCGGTTGGAGCCGGAAATTCGTATTTGGTAAAAGTTTCCAAAGGAGGGCTTCCCAATGGCACTGTCCTTTTCGGCCTCCGCCAAGGCGGAGACCTGCCGGATGTTTCCACAGAAAAACTGCTGCGCCCTGGCGGAGTGCTTTGGGGTGCTGCTGTTCTGCAACTCCTTTCAGAGGGATAACATTAAGATTATTACGGAAAGCCGGGAGTTTGCGTATATTCTTCCAAAGCTTTTTAAAAAGGCCTTCGAGCTGGACTTTGACAGCTACCCCAGCATGGAAGCCCCGGGGAAGCTGGTGTTTCAGATCTGGGATGGGAAGAAGTGCCGGAAAATCATGGAGGCCTTTGGCTTTGACCCGGCGGAAAATCTGGCCCTTCATGTGAACCTCCCGGTGGTGGAGGAGGACTGCTGCAAGGCGGCCTTTCTGAGAGGGGCATTCCTGGCAGGGGGCAGTGTCACCGATCCCGGGAAGGGCTACCATATGGAAATCACCACCACCCACCAAAGCGTGGCCCGGGAGACGGACGCTCTGGTGCGAGAGGTTCTGGGCTTTGCCCCAAAGACTGCCGGACGGGGAGGCAGCGTGGTGCTGTATGTCAAGCAGAGCGAGCTGATTTCCGACCTGCTGACCTACCTGAGCGCCCCCATTGCCGCCATGGGAATCATGGAGGCAAGGCTGGAAAAGGAGCTGAACAACAAGGTCAACCGCCGCTGCAACTGTGACGACGCCAACATTTCCAAGGTGGTGGAGGCGGCCCAGGAGCAGCTGGCCGCCATCCGGATCTTAAAGCAGCGGGGCTTGGTGGAGAAGCTGCCTCCCAAGCTGAGGCAGGCGGCCGTCGCCCGGGAGGAAAACCCTTCCGCCTCCCTGGGGGAGCTGGCTGCCATGATGGAGCCGCCCATTACCAAGCCGGCCATGAATAACCGAATGAAAAAGCTGTGTGAGCTTGCCAAGGAGGAGAATGAATGAGCTTTGTCCATTTACATTTACACACGGAATATTCTCTTCTGGACGGCGCCTGCCGGATTGACCGGCTCATGGAGCGGGTGAAGGAGCTGAATCAGACTGCCGTGGCCATTACCGACCACGGGGTTATGTACGGCTGCATTGATTTTTACAAGGCCGCCAAGGCCGCTGGGGTCAAGCCCATCATCGGCTGCGAGGTTTATGTTGCCCGCCGCCGGATGACTGACCGGGTGCATGGGATTGACAACGATCCCTACCATCTGGTGCTGCTGTGTGAGAACCGGACGGGCTATGAAAACCTGTGTCTGCTGGTATCCGAGGGATTTATCCACGGCTTTTACGGAAAGCCCAGGGTGGATCTGGAGCTGCTGAGAAACCATCATGAGGGGCTGATTGCCCTGTCCGCGTGCCTCGCGGGAGGCGTAGCCCAGCACCTGATGGGGGAGGACTACGCCGGGGCCAAGAAATATGCCCTGACCCTTTCGGAAATTTTTGGGGAGGGGAACTTCTTTCTGGAAATGCAGGATCATGGAATCGCCGAGCAGCGCCGGGTGAATCAGGGAATTTTGCGCCTGGCCCGGGAGACGGGTCTGCCCCTGGTGGTGACCAACGACGCCCATTACCTGCGCAAAGAGGATGCCGCCATGCAGGACGTGCTGCTGTGCATCCAGACCGGCAAGACCGTGGACGACGAAAACCGGATGAAATTCCAGACCCAGGAATTCTACCTGAAAAGCGAAGAGGAACTTACGGCGCTGTTCCCGAACTGCCGGGAGGCCTTTGAAAATACACAGAAAATCGCCGACCGGTGCAGCCTGGAATTCACCTTCCATGAATATCATCTGCCCTCCTTCCCGGTGCCGGAGGGGTATACCAATGAGGAATACTTCCGGGAGCTGTGCGAAACCGGCTTTGCCCAGCGGTACGAAAACCCGCCCCAGGAATACCGGGAACGGCTGGAATATGAGATCGGCGTCATCAGCTCTATGGGTTATGTAAACTACTACCTTATTGTCTGGGACTTTATCCGCTATGCCAAGGAGCAGGGAATCCCGGTAGGGCCGGGGCGCGGCTCCGGCGCCGCTTCCATTGTGGCTTATTGTATGCACATCACGGAAGTGGATCCCATGAAGTACGGCCTGATTTTTGAGCGGTTCTTAAACCCCGAACGGGTGAGCATGCCGGACTTTGATACGGACTTCTGCCAGGAACGCCGGGGTGAGGTCATTGAGTACGTCATGCGCAAGTATGGCGCCGATCATGTGGCCCAGATCGCCACCTTCGGTACCATGGCGGCCAGAGGCGCCATCCGGGACGTGGGCCGTGCCCTGAACTTCTCCTACGCGGAGACGGATGTGGTGGCCAAGCTGGTGCCCACAACAGTGCACATTACCCTGGAAGAGGCCCTCAAAACCAGCCCCCAGTTAAAGGAAATGTACGACAAGGATCCAAAGGTGAAGAAGCTCATCGACACCGCCAGATCCCTGGAGGGAATGCCCCGGAATACCTCCACCCACGCCGCCGGTGTGGTGATTACGGCAAACCCGGTGCAGACCTATGTGCCCCTGTCCCGGAACGACGATACCATCGTCACCCAGTACACCATGACCACCATCGAGGAGCTGGGTCTTCTCAAAATGGACTTCCTGGGCCTGCGGAACCTGACGGTGATCAAGGACGCGGAGGATCAGATCCGCACCGTTGATCCGAACTTCTCCATGGCGAACATCCCCGACGACGACGCTGAGACCTTTGCCATGGTGGCGGAGGGGAAGACCCAGGGCGTCTTCCAGCTGGAATCCGCGGGTATGACGGGAGTCTGCGTGGGGATGAAGTCCTCCTCCATTGAAGACTTCACCGCCGTGGTGGCCCTGTACCGCCCCGGCCCAATGGATTCCATCCCAAAGTTTATTGACTGCAAGCTCCACCCGGAGCATGTCCAGTATAAAACCCCGCTGTTAAAGCCCATTTTGAACGTGACCTATGGCTGCATCGTCTACCAGGAGCAGGTCATTGAGATCTTCCGCTCCCTGGGCGGGTACACCATGGGGCAGGCGGACAACATCCGCCGGGCCATTTCCAAGAAGAAAATGAAGGTCATCGAGGCGGAACGGAAGGTTTTCGTTTTCGGCGATAAGAAGCAGAACATTCCGGGAGCCATTGCCAAGGGTGTTCCCGAGGCCGTGGCCCAGTCCATTTACGACGAGATCGTTGACTTTGCCAACTACGCCTTCAACAAGGCCCACGCCGTGTGCTACGCCGTTGTGGCCTATCAGACGGCCTACCTCAAATGCCACTATCCCAGGCAGTATATGGCGGCCCTGATGACCTCTGTGCTGGATTCCGCCGTGAAAATCTCCGGCTACATTGCCGAGTGTAAGGAAATGGGCATTCAGGTGCTGCCTCCGGACTTAAACCACTCGGAGGATCACTTCACCGTAGAGGGAGACGCTATCCGGTTCGGCCTGGGAGCGGTAAAGAACGTAGGCCGGGGGCTGATCCGCTCCATGGTGCGTAAGCGCAATGAGGGCGGCCCCTTCAAGTCCCTGGAGGATTTTGTGGAACGGATGGGAGAAGGGGAGCTGAACAAGCGGGCCGTGGAAAACTTCATCAAATGCGGCGCGGCGGACTGCTTCGGCTGTCACAGAAGCGAGCTGCTGGCGGTTTTCGAGCCGCTGATGGACAGCGTAGCTGCCACCCGGAAGAAAAATCTGGAAGGGCAGATGGGGCTGTTCTCCATGTTTGACGAGGAGGACGCCGCCAGAGGGGTGCCCATCCCCAAGCGGGAGGAGCTGAGCAAAAGCGAGCTTCTGGCCATGGAGAAGGAGACCATGGGCATCTACATTTCCGGGCATCCCATGGACGATTACCGGGCCTTTCTGAAGGATACCCATGTGATCCAGATTGCCAAGCTTATGGATGATAACGCCGGATTCCGGGACGATCAGATCGTGTCCGTGGCGGGCATCGTCCAGGGGGTGAAGCTGAAGAACACACGGAACAATTCCCTGATGGCCTATATCACCCTGGAGGACGATACCGCCGCCATAGAAATGCTGGCCTTTTCCAATGTTCTGGATCAGTTCGGCGGATACCTGAAGGAGGGAAACCCGGCGGTGATCACGGGACGGCTGTCCCTGCGGGATGACAAGGATCCCCAGATCGTCATCAACCGGGCAAGACCCATTTCCGACTACGCCCAGCGGGAAAAACAGGAGGACAAGCAGGAGACCCTGTATTTAAAGCTGCCCTCCGAGGAGGGCAGGGAATATCCCAAGGTCAAGGCCATTTTGAATATGTTCCCGGGAGAGCACAGGGTGGTGCTCTACTTTGACGATACCAGGCAGAGGCGGGGAACAAGGTGCTGCTTCAGCGGAAGCATGCTGTGGGAATTAAGAAATGTCCTTGGAAAGCCAAATGTTATTGTCAAATAGCTTTTCTTTTTCAAATATTTGTGTTATAATGTAAGATCGAGAGGAGTTGATGCCGTGAAAAAGAGAATTGTGGCAGCCCTGCTGCTCCTGGCATCACTGCTGCTAAGCGGCTGCGCCATGCGGACGGTGGAGGAAATGTACGCTCTGCCCAGACGGTCGGAGGAATACAGTCAGCTTCAGTCCGCCATTGACGCCGCTATGGCAAATTTAACCTATTCCGCGCCAATCTCCGGAGACAATCAGCAGACCGTCCAGACGGCGGATTTAAACGGCGACGGGATGGACGAATATCTGGTGTTCGCTATGGGGTCCTCCGAACGGCCCCTTCAGGTGCTGATCTTTACCCAGGACGAAAACGGCATCTGCTCCCTGGCTGAGGTTATCAGCAGCAACGGCACTGCCTTTGAGCAGGTGGAATATGTAAACTTCGATGAAAAGCCGGGGCTGGAGCTGGTGGTGGGACGTCAGGTCAGCAACCAGGTGCTGCGAAACGTGTCCGTCTACTCCTTTGCCAGCGGCTCCGCCGAGCAGCTGTTTACCATCGGCTATTCCAGATATATCACCTGTGACCTGGACTTAAACGGCAGAAGCGAGGTCATGGTGCTTCGCCCCGGGGAATCGGAGGCGGAGCAGGGAATGGCGGTGCTCTACAGCTACCAGGGGGGAAAGACCGTGCGGTCCGTGGAGACGGAGCTTTCTCAGGATCCCTCCCATATCCGCAGAATCCAGCAGGGGAAGCTCTACGGGGGAAAGCCTGCCATATATGTGGCCAGCGCCGTGGACGATAACGCCATCGTCACCGATATCTTTACCATGCGGGGAAAGCATTTTGAAAACATCTCCTATTCCGGCGAGGCCCATACCAGTGTGCAGACCCTCTGCAATTTTTACGTCTACGCCGAGGATATTGACGGCGACGGTGTTTTGGAGCTGCCCAACGCCATTCCCATGGAGGCCATGTCTCCCTGGCGGGAAGGGGATCAAACCTCCCTGCTGCGGTGGTTTTCCATGGATCCCGAGGGAAACGAGGTGGACAAGCTCTATACCTTCCACGATTTTCTTGGGGGCTGGTATATGCAGCTGGGGCAGCAGTGGGCGGAGCGCGTCACCGTGGAGCAGTGGGGGGATTCCTTCACCTTCTATGTCTGGGACGAGGATTACATCACCGCCGCGGAAATTTTCAATATTTATATTTTAACCGGCAGCAGCCGGGACGAGGATGCCCAAAGTAACGGCCGGTTCCCCCTGTATCGGGCGGAGGGCGTGGCCTACGCCGCCCGTCTTGGGGGCGACGCACCCATGTATGGAATCACAAAAGAGTATTTGAATACATCCTTCCGTCTGATCCGGCAGGACTGGCGGACAGGGGAGAGCTGAGGGAGAGACATATGAAAAAAGTTCTGATTATGGAAGATGAATTGAATATTCGCAGCTTTGTGGTTATCAACCTGAAGCGGGCGGGTTATGATGTGATTGAGGCGGGAGACGGCCAGGAGGCCCTGGACGCCATCACCGCCAATCCCGACGTGGGCGTCACCATTCTGGACATTATGGTGCCGGGAGACATGGACGGCTTCGAGGTGTGCCGCCGGATCCGGGCCACCAACAAGCAGATGGGTATTATTATGCTTACCGCCCGCACCCAGGAAATGGATAAGGTCACGGGGCTGATGACCGGCGCCGACGACTATGTGACAAAGCCCTTCTCTCCCGCGGAGCTGACCGCCCGGATTGACGCCCTGTACCGCCGGATCGGCGGGGACAGCAATGCCAGCTCCGAGCTGCTCACCCAGGGGCCTTTTGTGATGAACACCCGGAACCACACCCTGGAAAAGAATGGAAACCGGATCCGGCTGACCCAGGTGGAGTACGCGATTCTCAAGCTGTTTATGCAGAATCCCGGAAGAGCGCTCTCCCGGGAGGACATTCTGGCGGCGGTCTGGGGCCGGGACTATGAAGGAGAACTGAAGATCGTGGACGTGAACATCCGCCGCCTGCGGATCAAGATCGAGGACGATACCACCGCTCCTACCTATATTACCACTGTCTGGGGTCTGGGATATAAGTGGGGTGCGTGAACACCATGAGGTTCAAACCCAATTTGCAGGTGGGAGGACTGCGCAGACGCTGGCTGATTAACACAGCCGGTGTGGTGCTGGCCCTGGGCCTTACGTGCGTCCTTACCATCACCGCCGCCTTTTCCGCCTATTACTACACCCAGATGGAATCGGACATGAAGCGCCGGGCCAGCACCACGGCGGACTTCTTTGATGATTTTATCGATCAGCCCTATATCGACTTCTACCAGTCCTGCATCACCTACGCAAAGACCTTCTCGGAAAAGAATACCATGGAGCTGCAGTTTATCAGCGCCCAGGGCGGCCTGGTAGCCTCCTCCTATGGGCAGTGGGCGGGCCAGTCTCCCAGTACCCCTGAGATCCAAAAGGCTATGGACAGCCGTGGAATCGTCTCCTATGTGGGGAAGGATCCCCATACCGGAGAGCGGATTATGGCCGTGTCCAGTCCCATGATTTACAGCACCGGAGAGGTCATTGGGGTGCTGCGGTATGTGACCTCCACCCGGCTGGTGGACGGGCAGATTCTGCTGGTATCGGTGACCAGCCTGCTTGTACTATTGATGGTGATGCTGGTGGTCATGGTGAGCAGCAACATCTATCTGCGCTCCATAATGACCCCCGTGGCGGAGATCACGGAGAAGGCCAAGCGCATTGCCAATGGCAGCTACGGCGTTCAGATCAAGACCGGCTACCGGGACGAGATCGGAGAGCTGGCAGAGACCATCAACGAAATGTCCAGCAAGATTGCCCAGAATGAGAAGATGCAGGGAGAGTTCATCTCCCAGCTGTCCCATGAGCTGCGGACGCCCCTTACCGTTATTAACGGGTGGAGCGAAACATTGCTGGCAGACGAAAACATGGACGACGACACCCGGCAGGGCATGAAGATCATTTCCAGCGAGGCAAAGCGGCTGACGGATATGGTCATGGAGCTGCTGGACTTTACCCGGATGCAGGACGGACGGGTGACCCTCTCTGTAGAGCCTACGGATCTGCGGGCGGAGTTTGAGGATACGGTGTATATGTACGGCAGCCGTCTGGCCCAGGACGGCATCAAGCTCAACTACGTTGACAGCGACGAAGACATTCCCGAAATTCCCTGTGACCCGGGCCGTCTGCGGCAGGTGTTCCTGAACATCCTGGACAACGCCGCCAAGCACGGCGGGGAGGGCAAGCGCATCGACGCCTCCATCACCGCTGAGGAAGACAGTGTGGTAGTGCGTATCCGGGACTACGGCCCGGGCATTCCCGAGGACGAAATCCCACTGGTGAAGAAGAAATTCTATAAGGGCAGCTCCAAAGCCCGGGGCACCGGCATCGGTCTCGCCGTCTGCGACGAGATTGTGGAAATGCACGACGGCACCCTGACCCTGGAGAATGCTCCCGGCGGCGGTACCTTGGTAACGGTGCGGCTGCCAATGATCCATTAAGGAGAATCCTGTTTCTATGCCAAAAAACGAATGCTGTGAAAAATTCAAAACCACCATCGGCGGTCAGGCGCTGATCGAGGGGATCATGATGCGCGGCCCGGATACCGACGCGGTGGTGATCCGTGGGGCGGATGGCCTGACGGTGGAAACCATGCCGAGAAAGAAGCACCTGCCCAAATCTCCCAAAACCTGGCCCTTTATCCGGGGCGTCTATAACTTCCTGGACGCCAACATTGTGGGTGTAAAGGCCCTGCTCCGGTCTGCCGACCTGGCTCCTGAGGAGATGCAGGAGGAACCCAGCAAGCTTGACCTGTGGCTGGAAAAGAAGCTGGGAAACGAAAAGTTCCAGCAGGCGGTGCTGTGGATCGCGGTGTGTATGGGACTGGGACTGTCCATCCTGCTGTTCTTCCTGCTGCCAATGGTTATCGGCAGCTTCTTTGACCGGTGGATCACAGGAACGCTCATGCTGAACCTGGTGGAGGGCCTGATCCGGATGGTCATTTTCCTCCTGTATATGTTCCTGATCTCCCGGATGGGGGAGATGAAAAGGCTGTTTTCCTACCATGGGGCGGAGCATAAGACCATCCGCTGCTATGAGGCGGGGCTGCCTCTGACGGTGGAAAACGTCCGGAAGCAGACCAGGCTCCATCCAAGGTGCGGTACCAGCTTTCTGCTGGTGGTGATGGTCATTTCCATTGTGATCTTCTCCATTGCCTCCTCCATACTGCTCTCCATCGCCCCTGGGCTGGAGGCCATGCGGGGAAGCTTCCTGTACCGACTGATTATGATTGTGTTCAAGCTTTTGATGCTGCCCGTTGTGGTGTCCATCACCTATGAGCTGAATCAATGGGCGGGACGCCATGACAACTGGTTTACCCGGATTATCACAGCTCCCGGTATGTGGATGCAGAATTTCACCACCAATGAGCCGGATGACAGCATGATTGAGGTGGGCATCGCTGCCGTCCAGGCGGTGCTGCCTGAGCAGGAGGGTGCCGACCGATGGTAAAACAGTACGGCGCTCTGTATCTGGATACCCGCCGGGCACTGCTTGCCACCGAGGAGCCCCAGTCGGCCTCCAACATTGCCCGGCAGCTGATCAGCCATGTCTCCGGAAAAAGCCAGGAGGAGATTCTGGCCAAACGGGAGCTGTACGCCGACGAAGCTGTGGTGAAAAAAACCGAGGCGGCGTTGCGGCGGCTGCTGGCCGGGGAGCCTCTGGCCTATGTGCTGGGAGAGTGGGAGTTCTACGGAATGCCCCTGCATGTGAGCACCGATGTGCTGATACCCCGGGATGATACGGTGGCTGTTGCTGAGCTTGCCATCCGAAAGGCGCTTTTCCTGAATCAGGATCCCCGGATCCTGGACCTGTGCTGCGGCTCCGGGTGCATTGGCATTGCCATTGCCAGCCGGGTCAAGGACGCCAAGGTCACGCTGGCGGACTTAAGCCGGGAGGCTTTGGCCGTTGCGAAGGAGAATGTGGCCCTCAATAAGCTCACCGGCCGGGTGCGCTGCCTTCAGGCGGACGCTCTGGTTCCGCCTGCGCCATTTATTGGAAAATACGATCTGATCGTCTCCAACCCCCCCTATGTGACCAGGCGGGAGATGGAGCAGCTTCCCCCAAGCGTCAAGGATTACGAGCCGCATATGGCGCTTTACGGCGGAGAGGATGGTCTGGACTTTTACCGGGCCATTGCTAAAAATTACCGCGCGGCCTTAAAGCCCGGAGGCTACCTGTGCCTGGAATTCGGCGCGAACCAGGGAGACGCTGTGTGCGCTATTTTGGAAGAAAATGGGTTTCCCGTTTTGGAGCGAAAAAGAGATTATAATGACAGAGAAAGAGCCGTGCTGGCCCAGTACGGCGGGAAGGAACGTTAATCATGGCCCAAAAGAAAACTGTTTACGAGGCACCCAGCCCGGCTGCCGACAAGGAAAAAGCCCTGAAAACCGCCCTGGCGCAGATCGATAAGAACTTCGGCAAGGGTACCGTCATGCGTCTGGGGGATCGGCCCCAGATGAACGTGGAGGCCATCCCCACAGGCTCTCTGGCTCTCGATGCCGCCCTTGGCATCGGCGGCGTGCCCAAGGGGCGGATTGTGGAGATCTACGGCCCGGAATCCTCCGGTAAGACTACCCTGGCCCTGCACATCCTGGCGGAGGCACAGAAGAAGGGCGGCGAGGTGGCCTTCGTGGACGCGGAGCACGCTTTGGATCCCGTCTATGCCCGGGCTTTGGGCGTGGACATCGATAACCTGCTGGTGTCCCAGCCGGATACCGGCGAGCAGGCCCTGGAAATTACCGACGCCCTGGTTCGCTCCGGTGCCATTGACGCTGTGGTTGTGGACTCTGTTGCCGCGCTGGTTCCCAAGCAGGAAATTGAGGGCGAAATGGGAGATACCTTCGTAGGCCTTCAGGCCCGGCTCATGTCCCAGGCTCTGCGAAAGCTGGCGGGCACCATCTCCAAGACCAACTGCGTGGTTATCTTCATCAACCAGCTGCGTATGAAGATCGGTGTCATGTACGGCAACCCTGAGACGACCACCGGCGGCAATGCCCTGAAGTTCTACGCCTCCGTCCGGCTGGACGTCCGCCGGGTGGAAGCCATTAAGGAGGGCGGCAACCTCATCGGCAACAAAACCCGGGTGAAGGTAGTCAAGAACAAGTGCGCCCCTCCCTTCAAGGAAGCGGTATTTGAAATCCTCTATGGTCAGGGTATCTCCAAATGGGGAGAGCTGGTGGATCTGGCGGTCCAGCTGGACATTATCCAGAAGAGCGGCAGCTGGTTCTCCATGGGAGACGAGCGGATCGGCCAGGGCGCCAACTCTGTGAAGGATTATCTCATTGCCAACCCTGACATTGCCCAGAAGGTGGAGGCCCAGGTCCGGGAGGATCTGTGGAAGCTGGGCGGCACCGCGCCCAAGAGCTCCGCCAAGGCCGCGGATAAGGCGGTAGATGTCAGCGCCGACGATTTCAGCGATGAGGATTGAGTCCCTGAAAAACGCCCCGGATCGGGCGGGCCGGTACTGGCTCACCTTTGAGGGCGGCGAAAAATTAGGCCTGTACCGGCAGACGGTGGAGGACTTCGGCCTCTACCCGGGAAAGGAACTGACTGAAATCGAATACGACGCCCTGGGAAAGGCCGCCGGGGCCATGTCCGCGAAAATGCGGGCGGTGCGGATTGTCTCCGCCTCCAGCGTCTCCCGAAAGGATTTACAGCGGCGCCTGGTGCGAAAAGGGGAGAATCCCGACCAGGCGGAGGCGGCGGTAGCCTGGATGGCGGATATGGGGCTGGTGGATGATCGGGAGACGGCCTTTCATGTGGTTCAGTCCTGCATCGCCAAGGGCTATGGCTTGTCCAGGGCCAAGCAGGCGCTCTATGAAAAGCGGATCCCCAAGGAATACTGGGAGGAAGCGCTGGAAGACTACCCGGATCAGAGTGAGAAAATTGAAAAATTCCTCCGTTCCCGGCTGGACGCCGACTCCGACCAGAAGGACATCAAACGGGCCGTGGACGCATTGCTGCGCCGGGGTCACAGCTACTCGGACATCCGCCGGGTACTGAATGAACTGCGCTTTGACGCGGAAGAAAATTTCGAGGACTTTTGAGTATGGCAAAGATTGGTTTTATTTCCCTGGGCTGTGCCAAGAATCAGGTGGACTGCGAGCGGATGATGCACCGCGTCCAGGAGGCCGGGCACACCGTCAAAGCGGACATTGTGGGCAGCGACGTGGTGGTCATCAACACCTGCGGCTTCATCGATTCCGCAAAGAGCGAGGCCATTGACTTTATTTTGAGAACCGCCGCCTTGAAAGCAGAGGGGCTGGTGGGAAAGATCCTGGTCACCGGATGCCTGTCCCAGCGGTATCAGGAGGAAATCCTGAAGGAAATGCCCGAGGTAGATGGAATTCTTGGTACCGGCAGCTTTCCCGAGGTGGTTCCCGCCATTGAAAAGCTGCTGCAAGGGGAGACCGTGGAGGACTTTGGTTCCATTGACGCCCCGGAGGAGGAGTGCGGCCGGGTGCTCACCACTCCCGAGCATTACGCCTTTATCAAAATCGCGGAGGGCTGCGACAACCGGTGCGCCTACTGCATCATTCCCTATCTTCGGGGCAAGTACCGGAGCCGCCAAATGGACGATGTGCTGTATGAGGCCCGGGTGCTGGCCTCCCAGGGTGTGAAAGAGCTGATGGTGGTGGCCCAGGATACCAGCCGGTACGGCACAGACTTCCCAGGAGGGAAGCGGCTGCTGCCCACACTTCTCCGGGAGCTGTGCAAAATTGATGGCCTCCACTGGATCCGGGTGCATTATGTCTACCCGGACGAGATTGACGACGAGCTGATTGATGTCATGGCTTCCGAGCCGAAAATCGTCAAGTACCTGGACATCCCCATCCAGCACTGCAACAGCAAAATTCTTTCTCTTATGAACCGCCGTGGGGACGGGGACTTCCTGCGCACCCTGCTGAAAAAGCTTCGTGACCGGATTCCCGGTCTCGTGATCCGCACCAGCCTGATTACCGGTCTGCCCGGCGAGGGTGAGGAGGAATTCCAGGAGCTGTGCGACTTCCTTCGGGAGGTCCGCATGGAGCGGGTTGGCGCCTTTGCCTTCTCTCCGGAGGAGGGAACACCGGCGGCGGAAATGGACTATCCCGACACCGAGGTTGCCCAGCGCCGGGCGGAGATCGTGGAAATGATTCAGTCGGACATTATGGATGAGCTTAACGCCTCCTGGCTGGGCAAGACCGTGGAGGTGCTGGTGGACGGCTACGATGAGGAACGGGAGCAGTTCTATGGCCGTACCTACGCCGACTCCCCGGACATTGACGGGAAGGTGTGGCTTGCAAGCGAAGAGTCTCTCCGGGAGGGGACATTTGTAATGATCACCATTGACGGCTGTTCCGAGGGCGATTTATCAGGCTATGTAGTGGAGGAAGAAGCATGACAACGGCTACGAAATTTACCCTGGCGAGGGTCGCTATGATCCCGGTTTACTTAGTGACCATGTACTTGTCCCACGGAGAGGCAAATGTCTGGATGTATGTTTCTCTTGGCATCTTCATCCTGGCGAGCCTGACGGACACCCTGGACGGCTATATTGCGAGGCACTATAACCAGGTCACGGATTTTGGAAAATTCCTGGATCCCCTGGCGGACAAGCTGCTGACCCTGGCCGCCATGTGCATGTTCTGCCAGTGGAACGTGTTCCCTGCCTGGGCGCTGATGGTGGTGCTGACCCGGGAGTTCGCCGTGTCCGGGCTGCGGATGGTAGCCTCCGGCAAGGGCAACGTGATTGCCGCCGGTTGGAGCGGCAAGATCAAGACCGCCAGCACCATGGTGGGGCTGTGCGTCATGATGGCAGTGCCCGGGATTCCGGTGCTGAACTGGATTGTCATTGTGGTCATTGTGGCGACTACCCTGTATTCCGGTGTGGAATATTTCGTTCAGAACTGGAAGTGCCTTTGGAGCTGATCCCTTTGAAAAATTGCGCGGCATAAACGCTGCGCAATTTTTTCATGTTTCCTGCAACAAACGGGGCTGTTGGATCGTATCCAAAACAGGAAAGGAGTTGAGGACATGCTCCCAAAAAAGAAACGAGACATCTTAGCCATCTACGACCGCCAGGTGGACACGGTCTACCGGGTCTGCTATTCCTTCATGAAAAACAAAGCCGAGGCGGAGGACTTAACCCAGGAGACCTTTTGCAGGCTCCTGTCCTGCGACCAGGAATTTGAGAATGCGCGCCACGAAAAGGCCTGGCTCATTGTCACGGCCTCCAACCTGTGTAAGGACAACCTAAAAAAGTGGTGGCGCAAAAACGAGGACATAGACGATTACCAGCACCTGGCCCGGGAGGACGGTGACATGGACAATTACGTTCTGGACGCAATCTTACAGCTGCCCCAGGACTACAAGTCCGCCGTTTACATGTACTACTACGAGGGCTACACCACCGCCGAGATTGCGCTTCATGAAAGATGTGCGGAAAGCACCGTGCGAAGCCGCTTGGCCCGTGCCCGAAAAATGCTGCAAACCATGCTGGGAGGTGTAAGAAAATGAAAAACGCAAGAATCGTCAGGGCCTTAGACAGTATCAATCCCACCGATGCCCAGAAGAAACGGATGCGTGCCGCCCTGGAAGCAAAGCTTAAGGGCGAAGAAGAAAATAACTTCCCCAATCTCACAACCATGGACTTTTCCATGCCCGAAAACCGGCCGGTGAAGCAGACAGAAGGGAACAGGAAGCCCGACAAGCACAAGTATTCCTCCGCAAAGCCTGCCAAATCCCGGGGAATGGCCCCGGCTCTGATTGCCGCCATGCTTGCTTTGGTGATCACCGGCGGGCTGTTCCTGGGGGTCATGAGGGGGAAACTGGAAGAAACGCCCAGCCTTGCCCAACCTGTGGAAAACCTGCCGCCTCCTACCACCGAAGTCCTTCCCACCACTACGGAAACCGCAGAGGAAGAGAAAATGCCCCAGGCCTATTGGGACATCATTGCAGCCTATACAACGGCCATTGAAGAAAGCTGGGATCCCACGAAATGTATGGAGCATGGCATTTCTTACCTGGTGAAGGACATGGAAAGTTTGGATACGCTTGGCTACACTCTCCGTGATTTGGATGGGGACGGTTCCCAGGAGCTATTCATCACGGACGGAGAACTGATCTATGATCTGTACACCCTGACTTCGCAGGAAGAAGCTGTCCAGCTGGCCCAAAGTATGGAGCGTGACCGGTTCTACCTGTGTGAGGATGGCATCATTGCCGAGGTTGGTTCCAGCGGCGCGGGGGCTTCCTCTTATCATTTTAGCAAAATAACCGGAACCAATCTGACGCTCATAGACACGGTAATCTATAGTGCGAGTTATGACCCAGAGAATCCCTGGTTCCGGGGAGAGAGTGAGGTACACATTACCGAAGAGGAGGCAAACGATATCCTTGAAAGCCATCCTCATGTGTCCATTCCCTATACCACCCTGTCCGGCCAGGCCCCTTTGCCTGAAGAGGTGCCGGATGAACAGGTCCTGGAGCGCTATGCCCAGGCCCTGTCCCCGCTGATAGAGGGAGATACGGGATATGGCCTGCAGCTATACTGCTTCTACGATTACGATGGGGACGGGAAAACGGAACTGCTCCTGGGCAGAAGACAATCCGTATCGATGATTCTGGAAGAAACGAATCAGGGTGGAGTGGATATGGCACCTTTTTACCCTGCGTCTTCCGGGGAGGTCTACCCCTGTGAGAATTCTGTCATGGAATTTGTGGGTTATGGACAGGGCTGCTTTCACCATACCTACATCGAATACAGTGGACAGAGCGAAGGAAAACGGGTGGCCTATCTCTTCACAGATGAAGAAAAATGGTATACCCAGAATGAAAATACGGAGACCATCACGATTTCCGAGGCAGCGGCCAAGACGGTTCTGGACAACTACAAACGCGTGAACCTTCCCTGGAAGAATCTTGAGGCCTTTCCTGTATCTATTCCCAACGCCGATGGGATCTCATTGTCTCCGCTGTTTGTGAACGTATTCCTGCCCTTTGCCAATGGGGGAAAGGCCATCACCGGTGAGGAACTCATACATGAGGTGGAAAACAATGGCATGACGGCGGAAACGGGAGAGGGCATGTATTATGTGAAGGATATCAGCAGGGCCGGTGCCCATCTGTCCGCCTCCATGATCACGGTGGATTCCATGATCTACGTCATCGAGGGGGATCTGGGCCGGTTCGTCCGGGCCACCATGGAGGAGGATGGAATGCGCTACTACCTGGGCGCCTACCTGCACGAGTATCCGGCGGAGAGCGTGGAGCAGCTTCAGCAGCTCATCCAGGCGGACAATGACACAATCGCCCTGTGGCGTGCGGCGGAGAGCTATGCCATGGATTATTTTCAGGAGCTGGGACAGAAGGAACGGGAAGACCTGTCCCGGGAGCAGGGCAGGGAGGTCTATGTCCTCGACCATGCCTATGCCATCCAGGACATCACCGGCCTGAACATCTGGAAGCAGCGCTACCAGGAAACAGGCAGCGTGGAAATCGACATCGCCGCCTATGTGGACAGCCCGGATTCCTTTACCTATCTCACCATGCAGTGTGAGCAGGTGGGCGGAGTCTGGCAGGTCACAGACGCCTGGCTGGAAAAGTAAAGCCCGGCGTTGCATTTCCCATCTATTCCCTGTATAATAGTGAAAACGGAACCGGAGGGAAGAATATGGGCCTTACAGGAAAGAAAATCTGCTGCCGCAGCTTTCAGGCTGTCCTGAAGCTGGGGAACTACACCATAAAATACCCAACGCCGGAGGTGCTGGAAGGCCCGGGCCAGGTGCGGAATCTGGGCGCCTTTCTGAAGGGAAAAAACCTGAACGACATCCTGATTGTCACCGGCGCGGGAATGCTGGGCAGGGGAATGGTGCAGCCGTTGCTGGACGGCTTTGATGAAAACGGTATCCGCTATACCATCCAGTGCTATTCCCACCCCGACCCCACCAGCGACGATGTGGAGCTGGGCTATGAGGTCTACCGGGAAAAGGGCTGTAAGGCCATCGTGGCTCTGGGCGGCGGCTCCCGGATCGATTGCGCCAAGGGCATTGCCGCAAAGGCTGTGCATCCTGAGAAAAAAATCTCCCAGCTTCAGGGCCTTATGAAGGTACATCGGCCCATTCCCACCTTCATTGCTGTGCCAACCACAGCCGGGGCAGGCTCGGAAACCACTGTGGCGGCGGTAATCACCGACTCCCAAACCCACCGGAAGGCGGCCATCAACGACCCTTGCTTAATCCCGCAGTACGCTGTTTTGGATCCGGAGCTGACGGTTTCCATGTCGCCCTTCACCACAGCAATTACAGGGATGGACGCCCTGTGTCACGCTGTGGAAAGCTATACCAATCACACCTACAACACAGAACTGGAAAACGATCTGGCAAAGCAAGCCGTTAAGCTGATTTACCACAATATGCTCACGGCCTTTGCGGATGGCGGCAATCTGGAAGCCCGGCAGAATATGCAGAGGGCGGCGTTCTTTGCGGGACGGGCCTTTACCCGTGGGTGCGTGGGCTATGTCCACGCCGTGGGCCACACTCTGGGTGGTCTGTACGGCGTGCCCCATGGTCTTGCCATGGCGGTGCTGCTGCCAAAGGTTATGAGGCAGTATGGGGAGGCTGTCCGGAAGCGGCTTTCGGAGCTGGCGGAGGTTTGCGGCATTCCCGGGGATACCCGGGCGGAAAGGACGGAGGGACTTCTCCGCTGGATGGAGAGGACCAATGAAGCCATGGGACTGCCCAACTCCTTTCCCATGATCCGGGAGGAGGACATAGACCGGATGATCACCTGGGCAGACCGGGAAGCCAATCCGCTTTATCCTGTTCCCGTCATTTGGGGCAGAGAGGACTTCCGAAGCCTGATTCAATCCATTCGGGAATAGACGAAAGGCCGGGGCTGAGCCCCGGCCTTTGTGTTTAGTTCATGGGAAATTCCTGTACGCTCTTCCAGCTCAGTTCCACAGGTTTGTAGGAATCTACAATCCTCTGCATCTCTTCCTCGGAGATCTTCTCCCAGCTGTCCGGGCCGTTGACCGGCTTCGTGCAGTCGATCTTATACCATGTCTCATCGTGTACGCTGTACTCCACATTGAGCAGCGGCACCATGAAGCTTTCCTGATCCAGCTGGTAATACCAGTGGTACCCGGCCCCATCCAGGTAGCGATAGTCCCACAGGATGTTTTCCTCACACAGCTTGCCCACATCTGCCGTGGCTATGCAGTGGGTCTTGCCGTCCACCATGGTCCAGATGGAACGGATATCGCCGTCCTTGCCCAGGAGCAGATCCTCCTGGCCGTCTCCCGTCACATCCCGAAGGGTAAAATTCATGGTATTCCAGAAATTTTCAAAATCACCGCTGATGCGGCTTTGGAAGTAATCCTCATGATCCCGCATCCGGGCAATCAGGGCAGAGAAGCTGTCCTGAAGCTCATTCTCCTCATACTCCCGCTTCCGGGCCTCCACCACTTCGGGAGGCTCTGTCTCGTCAGCGGCAGCCTGGTACTGTTCGTCCAGCTCCGCTTGCAGCTGAGCAATATTGGAAACTTCTCCGGGTTTTGGGGTGAGAATCAGGCTGTCCGCGATCCGCTCCATGTCCCTGTGGGTCATGACATCCGCAGGGTTATCCCAGTCCCAGCCCACGTTGTACACCCGCACGCAGATAAAGGCGTCCCCGCGGTCATAGAGAATGTAGGCATCGCCTATCGCGTCCATGACGATCAGTACATTCTCCCCACCGGGCAGGGTGTGGTTCCACTCCTGAATGGCCTCCACATCGTGAATGACCAGCTTGGCGGAGCTTTCAAAGTAGTTCCCGTCATAGTAGTAATAGTCCATCATGAAGGTCAGATCTTCCCCGGCATCGCTGCCTTTCAGAACCGTATTGGGATAAAGCGCGCCAAAATTGCCACAGGCATAGAACCAGCCCCCATCCAAAGTGGTTTCCAAGGCTCCGCCGGACTGAATCAGACTGTCCATGCCCAGAAGCTTCGTAAACAATGCCGTGTCGGACTGGATGACCAGCCGCTCTCCCGCCTGGGGAAGGCCATAGGTTTTGCAGATCTCCGCCTGCTTGTCCTTCAGGGTTTGCTGGTAGGCTTCCACGGTGCCGGTGGCGTAGGCTTCTTCTCCTTTGGTGCCCTTCGGATCGGATTCCTTGAGGTAGTCAATCCACGCCTGGACGGCGGGTTTGGCCTTGCTGTTTTCTCCTGCCAGGATATAGGTTCCACGGAGTTTCTCTGTTGGCAGGAGCTTTGTTCCATCCTCCTGGTACCGGGTCTTGGTCATGTAAGGCTCCTCCTTGGCCTTCATGCTGTCCAGATGGAGAACCACCGCCGCTCCGCAGCCCACCAGCAGCACCGCCAGGGCGATCAAAGCCGCCGCCAGGACAGGTCTGCGGACGGCGAAATGCTTGCGCCTCTTGTCCTCCTGCCGCTCGCTGTCCGGGAATTGCCCAAACTCAGCGTTTTCAATCAGATCGGAGCCGATGCAGGTAAGCCCCTTAAAAATATCCTTACCGTTCATACGTTGATACCCTCCTTTTCCAGGTATGTACAAAGCTTTGCCTTGGTTCTGCTCAGCCGCATTTGTACGGCGCTTTCGCTGAGATTGTACCGGGCGGCAATTTCGCCGATGGTGTCCGCGTACCAAAACCTACGCAGAAAGATCATTTGATTTCCCGGCGTCAATCCCCGGAGAAATTGATCCAGCAGCCGCCCCAGCTCCCGGGCCTCCATTTCCTGATCCCGTTTGGTGTCCGGGATGCACATTTCCATTTCCTGGGTCAGAGGGACCACCTCCGCCTTTCGCTTCGCGGCGTTTTTCCAGTTCACCTTATCCAGGGCAAGGTTTCGGCAGATTTTGGCGAGATAGGCGAAGAAATATTTCGGCCTCTGGGGAGGAATGGAATTCCAGGTACGGAGATAGGTGTCGCTGACGCACTCCTGGGCGTCCTGGTCGTTTTTCACGATGCCCATTGCCAGGGTGTGGAGCCGCCGGCCGTAGGCTTGATCGGTGTGGCGGATGGCTTCCTCGTTTCTGTCAAAGAACAGCTCCAATAGTTTGTTGTCTTCCATGTGGATTCACCTCACTTGTTTTTGTTCCTCACCCTATCAGACTGGGATTCCATAAAAAACCTCACACCTTCGTATACTTTTTTGGAAAAAAGTCAAAAAAATCAGAGCTTCTCCGATACAGAGTATTTGTCTGGAGGAGCGTCCATAAAGCGGGAAGCGGGGAAGAAGGTTAGCGTCACACGCACCCTGAAGGCTTCTCAGGGTCATGGGCGGGTATATTGGGTGAGCAGCGGCCAAAGGGCAAAAGCAGGGGCAGGATCGGATTTGATCCTGCCCCAATATTGATTGCCCAATCACGGAATCAGCCGTTTTCCTTTGCCGCCTTCAGCGCCTTTGCCAGCTGGTCAGGGCAGGAGGTGGACTTCATGCCGCACCTGGTGCCTTCCAGACGGGAAATGACCTCGTCCACGTCCATGCCTTCCACGAGCTTGCCGATGCCCTTCAGGTTGCCGTTGCAGCCGCCCAGGAAGCTGACGTTTTTAACCTTGTTGTCCTCCAGATCGAAATAGATCATCTGAGAGCAGGTGCCCTTTGTCTTAAATTCGTACATAATAGTAACATTCCTTTCTGTTTATGATTATTGAATTAAATCCGTAATTTCCGCGCCCAGCAGTTCAGCCAGGGGCTCCGGAGGAAGAATCATCTGATGGCCCCGGGCTCCGGCGGAGACGGCGATTTCCTCCCAAAGGATGCAGGTTTCATCCAGGAAGGTTGGGTATTTCTTCTTCATACCCACAGGACTGCAGCCGCCCCGAATATAGCCGGTCAGCCCCAGCAGTTCCCTGACGGCCACAAGCTCCATGTTCTTGTCCCCGGCGGCCCTGGCCGCTTTCTTCAGATCCAGTTCGCAGCATACGGGGATGCAGAATACATGGATTCCTGTTTTCTCGCCTCTGGCGACCAGGGTTTTGAAAACCTGCTCCGGGGGCATGCCGATGGCCTGGGCGGCGTGGATTCCGCTTAAGTCCTTTTCGTCAAATTCATAGAAGCTTTCCCGGCAGGGAATTCCGGCCTGCTGCACCAGCCGCACAGCGTTTGTTTTTGCTGACATAATCATCACCGTGAGCTATTATACGATAGTTTTCCCGGGGTTTCAAGAGTGAATTACGCAAAAAAATATGGTTATCCTAAGGCAATACCGCACAATGGGACCTGCGGCTTTCGACGGCGATTCGTCCCATCAGCCGGTATTGCCCTAAGGAAAACACGAAAACAGGAGGCTGACACATGAGCGAAAACGCGGACATGAAAAAACAGGAGCAGGAGCAGATTGTTGAGCTTGGCTCCGATATCACCAAAAGCAGCAAGGGAAACATCTACACCCTGACCATCATCGGCCAGGTGGAAGGCCATCAGGTGGCTCCGGAAACGGTGAAGACCACAAAGTATGAGCATGTGCTTCCACTGCTGGCGGGGATCGAGGAAAGCGACGACATTGACGGGCTTCTTCTGCTTTTGAACACCGTAGGCGGCGACATTGAAGCGGGACTTGCCATTGCGGAGATGATCGCGGGGATGAAAAAGCCCACCGTATCCCTGGTTCTGGGAGGCGGTCATTCCATTGGCATTCCTCTGGCGGTGTGTACCAAGAAATCCTTTATTACCCCTACGGCCAGCATGACCGTTCATCCGGTGAGAATGACAGGCCTGGTGGTAGGAGCGCCCCAAACCTTCCGCTATTTCCATCGGATCCAGGAGCAGATCGCGGATTTCGTCACTGCCAATTCCAGGATTTCCAGGGAGGCTTTTGAAAGCTATATGATGGCCACAGGGGAGATGGCAACGGATGTGGGCACCATCCTCTACGGCAAGGAGGCGGTTGCCTCAGGACTGATCGACAAGCTCGGCGGCCTGAACGACGCCCTTTCCGCCCTCCACAAAATGATTGACCGGCAGAAGAAATCTTAAGACAGGCTCCTGGGTCCGCCTCCAATTGCCCCTCCGACCCTTCCCGAAAAAAAGACTGGAAATCCACTGAGAAATATGATATTATAAGATGTAAAGCTTTGTAAAGGAGGGGCAGACTTGGACTTAAATTGGGTACAAAGTATTGCATATGGATTCTTGTCAGGACTTACGGATATCCTGCCTGTCTCCGCGTCCGCCCATAAGATTTTACTGCTGAAGTTTTTCGGCATAAAAAGCAGCATGGAGATCATGGATTTGATGATCCATCTGGGAATCCTGGGCGGGCTGTATTTCTGCAATCAAAGTCAGTTCGTCCGTTTTTCCCGTGCCAGAGCCTTGGCAAGAGTGCCCAAGCGGCGCAGGAAGCGTCCTCTGGATACCCGGACGCTGATGGATATCAGCATGCTCAGAACCATGCTGATTCCGGTGGTCATCGGACTGCTGCTGTATCGGTATGCCGCTGACCTGGAGAGCCGTCTGCCCTTGGTAGCTCTGTTTCTGCTGATAAATGGCCTGATTATCTATCTTCCCCAGTTTTTCCCCACCAGCAATCGGGATGCCCGCACTCTGACGCCCATAGAAGGACTGCTCATGGGTCTGGGCGGCGGCATTTCCGTGCTGCCCGGCATTTCCTCTATCGGCGCGGCTACTGCCATCGGCTCGGTATGCGGTGTGGAAAAAAGCTACTGCCTGAACATGGCGCTGCTGATGCATATGGGAATCACCGTGGGTATGGTGATTTACGATGTGATGGCCATTGTCTCTGTTGGTATCGGTACCCTTACCCTGGCGGTGCTTTTTCGCTGCGCGCTGGCAGGGCTGATTGCCGGCGGAGGCGTGATATCGGCGATTTGGCTGATGCGCTACCTGGCCGCACATCACGGCTACAGCTTGTTCGCGCTGTACAGTCTGGGCCTGGGCATGTTTACCTTTATTTTAAACCTGATTGTGTAAGGAGAGGATACAATGGCTGAGAAGAAGCAAGCCACCAAAGCGGAGAGGATGGTCAAGGATACCAAGAAAAAAACATCCGTTTCCGGTACTTCCTCAAAACCCAAAAAGAAGCCCGCTCCGGCGAAAAAGAATCCTAAGGTTAAAACAGAGTATGAAAACCCCATTCCATCCAGTTTTATTGTTGCCTTTCTCAGTATTGTTCTGTTTTTCCTGTTTGTGATCATTGCGGTCAATCCTGACGGCGTTCTGCTGCGGTTTATTCAGTCCATTATTCTGGGACTGGTGGGGCAGGCTGGCTTTTATTTCGCGATTCCCTGTTTTTTGTACTTATTTGTGATCCATACCTTCGGAAGAAAAACCTCCGTTCAAATGCGCAGTGTCTGCGTTGTGATCTTCGCGTTCCTGTGCGGAGTGCTGTTCCATCTGATGGTGGAAAGGGGAGAGGTGACAAGGGGCTTTGAGGCCTTTGGTGAGCTTTATTCCGGCGGCGTTGCGGGCACCACGGGGGGCATCCTCTGCGGCGGCGCGGCAATTTTACTGCGCTGGGTCTGCGGAAAAGCCCTGGCTTATGTGATCTGCGGCGTGGGTGCCGCTTTGACGCTGCTGGGCGCTATGCAGATCACGATTCCCAGCATCATCCGTGCCATCATCAATCGGCCCAGAGCCGATTGGGAGGAGGAAGATGACGACGAGGATTATATTGAACCGGCGGCCATTGTAGTAAATCACCTGGCAAACAAGCAGATTGAGCATAAGCGCCAGCGCAGGGAGCAGGCGGAGCTGGCCCGTCAGCGGGAGGCGATTGCTCCGGAAACATATCCGGAGGAGCCGGAGATTCGTCCATCCGCGAAATCAGCAAAAAAGCCCGCGCCGCTTTCCGCAATGGAAGAGCCTGTCAAACCGGAAAACCAGAGGCCGGATACGGTCAAGCAGGTGCCTGGAAGAGGCGCGGCGTTTATGAGCCGGATTGATACGGAGATCGGCGCGCCTCTGCCTGGGACGGCGGAGTATATCCGTGAGGATATCCCATCGGTATTTGAAGAACCGGTGACGAGACCCGCGCCCAGGGAGCCGGAGCCGATGGAGCCGGAGATTCCCTCCCGTATGCCGGAATTGGACATGAAGAAGCCCACATCTCCGGCACCCAAGCTGGAGCAGCCTGGGAAGAAGACCGTGGAAAAGGCGCCTGTGGAGCAGAACGCGGGGAAAGTTACAGCCAAAGATACCGCGGCCTCCGCTCAGCAGGTTGCCGCGGAAATCGCTCAGACCCAGGGTGTGCCCCAAACGGAATACAGCTATCCCTCTATTGAACTGTTGAACACTCCCGTCCGGGGCGGCGGAGACGGAACGGAGGAAATGCGGGAGAATTCCCGCCGTCTCAACGAGACCCTGGCAAGCTTCAATATTGACGCCCACATCATCAATGTGACCCGAGGCCCCAGCGTGACCCGGTACGAGGTGGAGCTGGATAAGGGCGTTCGTCTGAATAAGCTGACCGGCTGCGCCGACGATATTGCCCTGAGCCTGGGCGCTTCCGGCGTGCGAATCGCGGCGGTGACCGGAAAGATTTCCGTTGTGGGCATTGAGGTGCCGAACCGGACCGTCACCAATGTGTCCCTTCGGGAAGTCATCGATTCCGGGGAGTTCACCAAGGCAAAGTCGAAAACCTCCATCGCCCTGGGTAAGAGCATCGACGGAAACTGTGTAGTTGGCAATATCGCGAAAATGCCCCATTTGCTGATCGCCGGTACTACCGGTTCCGGTAAATCGGTGTGCATGAACTCCATCATCATCAGCCTGCTGTATAAGTCCGGGCCTGAGGATGTGAAGCTCATTATGGTTGACCCCAAAATGGTGGAGCTTGGCATTTACAACGGCATTCCCCATCTGCTGATCCCTGTGGTTACGGATCCCAAAAAGGCGGCAGGCTCCCTGCAGTGGGCGGTTACGGAAATGCTTCGCCGGTATAAAATGATGTCCGACATGGGCGTCCGGGATTTGGAATCCTACAATGGCATTGTGATGTCAGAGGAGGACGGGCAGAAGCTGCCCACCGTGGTCATTATCATTGACGAGCTGGCTGACTTGATGATGGTTGCCGCCAAGGAGGTGGAGGACTCCATCTGCCGCATTGCCCAGATGGGCCGTGCCGCCGGTATGCACCTGATTATTGCTACCCAGCGGCCTTCCGCCAACGTGATCACCGGTTTGATGAAGGCGAATATTCCTTCCAGAATCGCGTTTTCCGTTGCCTCCGCTATGGAATCCCGGATTATCCTGGATACCATGGGCGCGGAAAAGCTGGTAGGCAAGGGCGATATGCTCTACGCGCCAATTGGCAGCGGCAAGCCCCTCCGGGTACAGGGGTGCTTTGTCAGTGACGGAGAGGTGGAGAGAGTTGCCGAATATGTGAAAGAGCATTATAATGCCGATTATGACCAGCAGGTTCTCAATGAGATTGAAAAGAAGGCCCAGCAAACCGGGAAAAAGTCCGGCGCTGCCAGTGTTTCGGAGCCGGATCCCAGTGACGAGGAAATGGAAGGGGACGAAATGCTCCCTGCCGCGGTGGATGTGATTCTGGAAACCGGTCAGGCTTCCGTTTCCATGCTCCAGAGGCGTCTGAAGCTGGGATATGCCCGGGCGGCCCGGATTGTGGACGAGATGGAGGAGAAGGGGATTGTGGGGCCGTTCCAAGGCTCCAAGCCCAGAGCCATCCTGATTACCAAGGAGCAGTGGCAGGCCAGGAAGGGCGGCGCACAGGAGCAGATGGAGTTTGATGATCTGTCAGAATATGACGCTGTTCCGGAGGAGCTGGACTGAACATTTACCCGGAAAGACGCGCTCACGAAGCTGTGTGGGCGCGTCTTTTTAACCCACATTGTTTTATATTGCAAATTTGGGGATAGTGTGGTATACTTTACTTATACATTTTATACAAGGAGGCGTCAATATGCAGGACATTGGAATGCAGTTTCATATTCACTGCAAGGATGGGGACGTGGGACGGTATGTCTTTCTCCCTGGTGATCCCGGACGGTGTGAGGCCATTGCCGGCTTCTTTGACAAACCCGTCCACATTGGCATGAATCGGGAATATAACATTTATACCGGCACCATGCTGGGGGAGAAGGTATCGGTCTGCTCCACGGGGATTGGCGGCCCCTCCGCGTCCATTGCCATGGAGGAGCTGACAGCGATTGGCGCGGATACCTTCATTCGTGTAGGCACCTGCGGCGGTATTGATATGGATGTGATGCCGGGGGATGTGGTGGTTGCCACGGGAGCAATCCGGTATGAGCATACCTCTTTGGAGTATGCGCCAATCGAATTCCCGGCTGTGCCGGACTTTGAAATCACGGCCGCGCTGAAGGCTGCCAGCGAGGATTTAGGCTATCGTACCCATCTTGGTGTGGTGCAGTGCAAGGACTCGTTTTACGGCCAGCACAGCCCTGAGAGGTCTCCGGTATCTTATGAGCTGCTTCAAAGGTGGGAAAGCTGGAAGCGTCTGGGTGTAAAGGCCAGCGAGATGGAATCGGCGGCGCTGTTTGTGGTTGCGGCGGCTCTGGGTGTTCGCTGCGGCAGCTGCTTCCACGCGGTATGGAATCAGGAACGGGAGAAGGCAGGGCTGAGTATGCCGCTGATTGAGGACACAACAGGAGCGGTAAAGGTTGGAATTGAAGCAATGAAGCGCCTGATTGCCGCGGATCAGAGAAAGGGATAGGGAGTTTCAGGGTCACTTCCGGGAATGGGAGAGACCCTGAAACTTTTCTTTTCCGAAAAAGTGAAAAAATGCTTGACAAAAAGGAAAAGTTGTTGTATCATACACAGGCTAGCAACAGCAAACATCGGCAGCATGGAGAAGTCGCGTAGCTGGCCGAGCGCGCACGATTGGAAATCGTGTATACCCCAAAAGGGTATCGAGGGTTCAAATCCCTCCTTCTCCGCCATATAATTTACCCGGTATTCTTGAAGAATACCGGGTTTTTCTTTGCTTTCTGCGGGCTTTTGATGAGGAAATGTTCTGCTTTTATAAGACTGCTTTTAAGAAAAATTTGCCGCTTTTGAGTTGAAAAATGGGCCTGAATTTGGGGTTTGCACGCATGAATGCACGCAAAAAATATACATGGATTCTACCTGCGCCGTGGGCTTGCACGTTTTTTGCCATTTTCAACTATATTTTCTGTAAAGGGA
>DEUP01000020.1 GCA_002362625.1 Clostridiales bacterium UBA3259 | reverse complement strand
GGCGACTTATTCAGCAGACATTACGATAGGAAACGTCTGGCTTTGCCATGTGTAGCAACGGTGCTATTCAGTTAACCAGCGCCGGGAGAACGGTCTTCCTGAAATCTTAAAGCATGAAAATCCCACCGCGGCTTCAAAGCACGGTGGGATTTTGCTTATTCAAGGCGGATTCCCACAAGAGAGCCGGCGCCCGCCAGCATGGTCAGGAAGTCCTGCATCGACCATTGGTCCAGATTCTTATACGCCGGCTTGCTGATTGCGGAACCCCTGGAAATGGTCACCACACCGGGAATTTTAGATTGAGCGGCAGATGTGGCCGCTTCCGGGTAAAGCAGCGGCTCTAACAAGGATCGCAGATCCTGGGTCTCCAGCCGCAGGCCATCCCCGCTTTTTTGGAAGTTTACGGTGATCGGAAGGGCGAGCTGAGAGGAACGAAAGGTCAAGGCGCCAGTTTGGAGATTCCAGTTAAGGTCGAAGGAATGATCCTGCTCCTCCCCTTCCCGGATGGTGTGGATATCCCAGCTTTCCTCATACCGGCTGGCGCTGTTCCGGGTGGATACGGTGACGGACAGGCTTTGAGCCGTACCGTAGCTGCCTGTGAGGGTCAGCGGATCCTGAAGCGGGTTTTGATTCAGATCCACACAGTATCGGAAAGGCGTCTCTCCGGTTGTACCGGAAACACTGAAGCGCACAAGCGCGTCCTCACACAAATAGAAAGAAAACAGGAAGGCAGTATCGCTGTCAAATGCCTCTCCTGTAAGCGCGGACAGCGCCCAGGCTATCTGTTCCCCATTGATGGCGTAGTCCAGCTCGGTGCAGGAAAGGGTTTTCTCCCCCATAACAATGTCGGTGCTTTGAAGCTGGCAGGGCATGGCCGCGACACCCAGCAGAAGCTTGATGATTTCACCCTCGCTGAGCTGGGGAATCTGGGGCATGGGATAGTCCCGGCAAACCTGCCGGTGAACTGTCTGAACATATGCGTCCCACCGGCTCAGCACGGTATCGTTGACGATGAAATCCAGCAGGGGGATCTTTCGGAAATCCGCCGCAAAGGTGTCGTAGGTTATTCCGTAGTACTCCCCTGCCACAAGCTCGTCAGAAGAAACTGCCATGAAATCAGGATCCATGTACAGTGACAGATCCATTTCCTCCCTTGAAGTCTGAGCAACTCCATTGGCGGCAAACCGATGGGCTTTCAAATCGGCCTCCACTGTCATTTTATAGGTAATGGTTCCCAGCATTTCCTGGCTTGCTGCGGCTTCCAGTTCCGCGGTGTACTTCCCTTCCGAATCATAGCATTCCAGCAGGATCAGAAGCGGGTCATTATGAAAACGTTCCTCCAATTGGGCAAAGACTTGGCTCAGCGCGGTTGTCAGCCTGGACTTGGCCCTGATTTTATGGCCGGCCGCTCCGACGAATACGGCCCCCAGGGCAAGCAGAATCAGCAGCGCCGGAACCCAGTATCTTCGTTTTTTCACAGTATCACTCCCCTGTTTCCGGTTTTTGTAATTTTACCCAAAAATTCATGAATTACTTGTAAACAAACGAATTGCCCTCCATATAGGGGCTAAAAAAGGTCTGCCACTTTTCTGGCAGACCTTTTTATGCTTTGGGGTGGCACTTTTCATACACAGACCGCAGCTTCTGGTTAATCATATGGGTATACATTTGAGTGGAGGAAATATCGCTGTGGCCCATCAGCTCCTGCAATGAGCCCAGGTCAGCGCCGTTTTCCAAGAGATGCACAGCGAAGCTGTGACGGAGGGTATGGGGAGTGATCTCCTTCTCGATGCCAGCCTTGGCCTGGTAGAATTTCAGGATCTTCCAGAAGCCCTGGCGGCTCATGCGGGAGCCGCCCACGTTGACAAACAACGCCCTTTCCCCGGGATCGGCTACCATGGCAAAGCGAACCTCTTTGACGTAGACCGCAAGGGCCCGAAGGGCTGCGGGATACAACGGAATGGAGCGGTTCTTCTTGGCGCTGCCGCATTTTAAAATGCCCAGCTCCAGGTTAACATCCTCAACATTCAGGTCGATCAGCTCTGTCACGCGAATGCCGGTGGCATACATGACCTCCAGCATGGCCTTGTCCCGAAGGCCTTTGGCATCAGAAGTGGACGGCTGGGCAAGCAGAGTCTCCACCTCTTTGCCGGTGAGGATCTGGGGCAGCTTTTTCTCGCCCCGATCCACATGGATATCGCTGCTGACAGGAGATGTCTCCAGAAAGCCGGTGGATACCAGGTAAGCATAGAAGTTCTTGAGGCTGGCCAATACCCGGGAAACCGTAGCGCCGGACTTCCCCTGCTCCTGGAGGAACGCCAAGTAGTCGCTGATATTTAGTTGTGTGACGCTCAGAATATCGGTGTCCCCGCTGCTTTGCAGCCATTCGGAAAACTGCCGAATGTCCCGCATATAGGAAGATACCGTATTATTCGACGCCTGTTTTACCTTGGAAAGATAATTTTCATAGGCATGAATCAAATCCAACATGAACCAGCGTACCCATATTATCCTTTCTAAATTCCTATCAAACGCACCAAAAACGGTGAAATGATGCTAAAATGTATGCTTCCCAGCAGTCCCATCAGCGTGAAAGCCAATATGGTCTCCCACAGTCCCACAGACCGATCCGGAGAAAGGCTCCGAAGCCAGAACCAATATAGGATCGGAAGGGACGTCCAATCACTGTATAGAAGCAAAATTTTCATGAGCCACCCAGCGGAAGCAAAGGCCCAGGAAATGCCCAGGGATACAAAGGAAAACAAAAAGGCCTTTGTGAAGCAAATCGGCAGCAGCAAAGCGAAGTTTGAAAGAAAAACCGCATAAGCGGAAAACAGAATCGGCAATACGGATACGCATAAGACTCCAACGATCGACACAGGCGCATACAGCGCGCCGCGCATCAGGGAAAATAGGGGCGTTTCTGCGGAGGCAGCGACTGCGCTGCCGCATATCAGACCAGACATCCATGAGAATGCAAGATAAAAGCGAAAGCCCTTGCGCCCCTGACGGGGAGAACTACGGGAAATAACCTCTCTCATCCATGGAGCCTCTCACAAATGAAAGGCCCGAAAGGACCTGCTTATGCAAAAGTCACAGGCAGGCAGATAACGGTCATAGAACACCTGTATTTTGAATTCATTCATACTATACTCCAAAATTTACAAATTTTCAAGCTTTTTTAGCCAAAATAGCTTTTTTTGTAGATTATGACGAGAATTATGTTAACATTTTTATGTTAACCGCGTTAACAGAGCCTTGTTTTTTCTTTACCATTTTCGACTTTTTGACAACATCTAGCGTTTATCCAAGCGCGGATGCACAAAATGTTGATTGTGCATTTTTTCTTGCAAAACTTGTAAACAGGTAAATAATATTTACCAATGCAAAGAATTTGTACAACTTAACGATTGCGCACTTTGATTTTTCTACGTCTTCCCTTCCCTTCGCCCGGAAGTCCCAGTACAGCGGCTATGCCGCTGCCTGCCAGAATCAGGCCGGCGGTGAGCCAGACAGACGCATACTCTCCACCGAAGAAGAGCGCTGTCAGTCCCAGAAGCATACAGAAATAGAGGATACCTGTAACTGCACAGACAATCAGACGCTGGCGTTTGATTTTTCGGAAGGCAGTCATTGCCCCACAGAAGGATGCCAGAACCAGGGCGATCTCAATACCGTATCCCACATTTTCCCAGTCCAGCCGTTCACTGTCCAGCAGTTTTGCCAGCACCGCGGCAGCCATAAGCGTTACCGCCATACTCACGCCACTGCCTATGAGCAGCCCCAAAGGCATGGATATGGCTCTTCCTGTTGCTTTTTGATTGACGACCATTCTCCTCTCCCCTTTCGCTACAGCCTATTCCTTGTCCCCAAGAAAAAGAACCGGGACAGGTAAATACCTGTCCCGGCGCAGCGCGTAACTCAGCCGATATTGAATTGGAACACATTGCGGATCCCGCCCCCAAAGGTTTTGACCGCCATTCGATACATGGCCTTCGCGTGGATACGGTCGTGCCAGATAAAACGCCGCAGCACCTTACGCAGGGACCATTCCTCACCATAGCTTCCGAGAAAGACCTGGTTTTTCAGAAAATCCGGCTGCTGTTCCAGCAGCGCAAAGCCCCGCTGGCGGCATTCCAGAATGGTGCCCTCATGATCGGTCTCCACGCCGATTTCTCCGAAATAATAGTCGTTTACATTCTTCGTATGGGCATACATTTCGGACGCGGTTCTGGGAACCGGCCCGTAGAAGGTTTCTCTGGCACGCAGGCAGCTTTCCTCTTTGTTCGGTATGGCTTCATACAGCGTCAGGAAATCCAGGGCCGACTTAAGGGCCAGGGCCTTCTGCGCCTGGTATTCCGAAATGGTGAGGGGCCTTCGTTCCTCTTCAAACAGCACATCCGAATCGGCATCGGATATGGTGAGGCCGGAGGACTTCTCCTGGATAATGACAGGCTCCAGGCTGTCCGGAACCGGTTCTCCCTTCCATCGCAGGTAGGACGCAACCTCAGCAGGCATTTTTCTCAGGGCGATTTTCTTTGATTCTCCCCGCGTGAACGCGCCAATAAAGTTATCGGAATACAAAATCGTATCATCGCCATTGTGCTCCCAGACACATTGAATTTTCATGCTGCACCTCCTCATATTCAAAACAGGCACCAATCCGGATACTCTCGGATTGGTGCCCTGTTTCTGTCTTATCAGACCTCAATATCCACGTTGGCGTTCTTGCGCTGGGCCTGCGCCTCCGTTACGGTACGGAACTTCATGCGGGTGTCCCGCACCTCCTCCAGTGCCTTGGAGATGGCCTCCTCGGTCTGGCGCAGAGATTCGTCCATATAGGCGTTGCCGGCCTTTCGAAGCTGATCGATCTTGCTCTGGGTCTGCCCGATCAACTCCTCACTGCGCTTCTTGGCCTCTGCGTAGACGGCCTCCTTGGTGAGCATCTGCTTACGCTTTTCCTCTGCTTCCCGGAGAATCCCTTCCGCCTCGCGACGGGCCTGGCTGATCAGCTCATTGCGGGATTCCACAATGGTACGGGACTGCTTCAGCTCTCCGGGAAGCTGAGCGATGATCTCATCCAGCATATCCAGAACCTTATCCCGTTCCAAAATGCACTTGTCCGCCGCCAAGGGCATGGAGCGGGCATCCTGCACCATATCGTATAACGCGCCAATGATGTCTTCGATATTACGGTCGCTCATTTTCATTTTCCTCCTTGGATAGATTGAATCCGCTGTTCTATTCTTCTGCGAAAGTCCGGGATGATCGGGGCGGGCAGGAAGTCGGACAGATCCACGCCATAGGCGCCCAGCTCCTTCACCGTGCTGGAGCTTAAATACATATACTGACTTTCGGCGGTAAGGAACATGGTGTCCAGCTCAGGATTGATCTTATGGTTGATCAGCGCCATCTGAAATTCATTTTCAAAATCGGAACCGGCACGAAGTCCTTTGACAATCACGCAGCTTCCCCGGCGTTTCGCGTAATCTGCCAACAGCTCGTTGGAAGCGTCCACCTCAACGTTTGGAAGATCCCTGGTAACCCGCCGGATCAGCTCCACACGCTCATTTAAGGTAAACATAGGGTTTTTCCCGGCGTTTACCATAACGCAAACAATGAGTTTGTCAAAAATATTGGCGGCACGACGGATAATGTTCAGATGCCCGCTGGTGACCGGGTCAAAGCTGCCCGGATAAATCGCAATTTTCATAAGCGTCCCAACCTGACGGATCATGCCTTCCGGTAAATCGTCAGCAATGTTTTTCCGTATTTATAATCCCGGGAGCGGGTATACCCGGCTATCTCCCAGGGAAGCGCCTTGCCCAAAGGGCGCTCTGTAACTATTATACCACCCGAACGTAAAATGTCAATTTCGGTTATCCGATTTAAAGCATTTTCTAAAAATTCTTCCGCGTAAGGCGGATCCAGAAAAATGACATCAAAGACATCCCGGCAACGGTTCAGATACACAAGATAGTCGCTTCGTACCACACTTCCCTGGTCTTCCAGCTTTGTACGCTTCAGATTCTCACGAATCAGCTTGCAGGCATCCTCCCGGGCGTCTACGAATACCGCTTTATCCGCGCCCCGGCTGAGGGCCTCGATCCCAAGCTGGCCCGTTCCGCCGAAGAGATCCAACACCGAAGCGCCGGGAACGTCAAACTGAATGATGCTGAAGAGGGCTTCCTTAACCTTATCCGCCGTAGGCCTTGTAAGCATTCCATCCGGTGTTTTCAGCTGAATCCCACGGGCTTTTCCTGTTATGACACGCATAAACGGTTCCTTTCCTTCCGGGATGTACAAGGGTACATCATATAAAGCTTAACCACTTTTTCCTTTTTCAAAGCTGGAAAACCCATCATTTCCTGGTTGTTTTCCATAAAATCCATTTATTTTTCTTCGCCCTCCCGCTCCCGGAAGTGATGATAGACTGCCGCCGCCGCGTCTTTTGGCAGCAGACGTTCCAGCTCCGGCAATGTGGCCTGTGAGATAGCGGTGATGGATTTAAACTGCCGCAGCAGCTCCTGCTTCCGCTTGGGGCCAATGCCGGGAATTCCGTCCAGCTGGGAATAGCGAAGCCGCTTGCTCCGAAGCTGACGGTGGTAGGTAATGGCAAATCGGTGGGTCTCCTCCTGAATATTTCCGATGAGAGCGAAAATAGCCTGATTGTTGTCGATACGGATCTCCTGACCCTCCGGGGTCACCAGCGCCCTTGTACGATGCCGATCATCCTTGACCATGCCGAACACCGGGAAATGGAGGTTCAGCTCCTCCAGTGCAGTCACCGCCACCTTGGCATGATTCACACCGCCGTCGATGAGAAGCAGATCCGGTTTTTCGTCAAACCCCTTGTCTCCGGCTTGGTAGTGGACAAACCGCCGCTTTACCACCTGGTGCATGGAAGCGTAGTCATCCTGATTGCTGAGGCCTTCCAGCTTAAAGCGTCTGTAATCGCTTTTTCTGGGCTTGCCGTCGGTGAATACCACCATACTGGCAACAATGTCTGTACCGGATATATTTGAGATATCAAAGGATTCCATCCGTTTCGGCGGCTCTATAGCAAGCATTTTTCCCAGCAGCGTCAGAGTAGCGCTGACCCGTTCCTCCTTGTCTGTAAGCCGCTCCGCTTCCTCATAGGCGTTTTTACAGGCCAGTTCCACCAGACGAACGTTGTCTCCCCGCTGGGGCACATGCAGCTTTGGACGACGGCCGAACTGCTGTTCCAAAAGCTCCGCGAACAGCTCGCTGTCGTCCAGCTCGAAGGGCAGCAGCACCCGCTTGGGTGCCAGGCCCCTGCTGAGGTAGAACTGCTTTAACAGGCTGGAAACCGCCTCCGCCTTATCGTCAGGCCGGGAAAATACCTCATAGTCCTTGTCCAGCAGATTTCCTCCGGAGAAATGGAGGACGGCAAAGCAGGCCTTGGCCTCGGTCTCTCCGTAGCCTACCACGTCCGTATCTGCCAGGGTACCGGCGGTGACAAGCTGCTTTTGGCCCAGATTTTCCACAGCGGTGAGCCGATCCCGCAGGCTGGCAGCCAGCTCAAATTCCAGATTCTCGGCGGCAGCCAGCATCTGAGACTTGATTTGCTCCGCTACGGCCTTGTAGTTTCCCTGAAGCAGCTGCTTCGCCTGGAGCATGGTTTCCCGGTACTCGGTACAGCTTTTATTCTCCTGGCACCATCCGGCGCACTGGTTCATGTGATAATTCAGGCAGGGTCTCTCCTTGCCGATGTCCCGGGGAAACTGCTTATGGCAGCCGGGAAGCTTCAGCGTCAGCCGAATGGCCTCCATCACATCATGGGTCACGGATCTGCCGCCGTAGGGACCATAGTAATCCGCTCCGTCGTCGGAAAGCTTGCTTACCAGGGTGATGGTGGGATAAATTTCCCGCATATCCAGCCGCAGATAGGGATACCCCTTGTCGTCCTTCAGCAAGATATTGTATTTTGGCATATAGCGCTTGATCAGGGAGCATTCCAGAACCAGCGCCTCAAATTCCGACGCGGCCACAATTACGTCAAAGTGATGGATTTTGCTCACCATGATCCGGGTCTTTGGGGTATGAGAGGCGGTATCCTGAAAATACTGGCTGACCCGGTTCTTCAGCTTCTTCGCCTTGCCCACATAAATGACCTTGTCCGTTTTGTCCCGCATGATATACACACCGGGAGCGTAGGGTAAGGTCAGAGCTTTTTCCTTCAGTTCATCAAAGGTCATTGGAATTCCTCATAACAAAACCGCCTCAATGCCCGCAAACAGCATCAAGGCGGTGTTGCCCTAGCTATTCTTAATAGACATCCCGCTGAAGCAGAGCTTCCAGCGCGTTTACAGCAGCTTCAGCATCGGAGCCGGCCGCGCTCAGAACCACCGTGGTCCCCGTAATGATCCCCAGGGACATAATACCCAGTAAGCTCTTTGCGTTCATTTTGCGGCTTCCGGATTCCAGCCAGATGCTGCTTTCGAATTCGTTGGCTTTCTGCACAAAATAGGTTGCCTGCTTATTGTGCAAACCAGATTCACAACGGACGATGACTTCTTTACTGAACATAATACACACTCCTTTGCACCACACTGCCCTCAGTATGGTGGGTCTACACATATCATAGCATTTTTAACGAAAAAGTCAACTTTTTTTCAGCCTGTTTATACAAGAACCAGGGACGAAACCTGTCCTTTTTTGTTGAAAACGTTTCCAATACCCAAATTTTACCGCAATCAATCAAATTCCGCAATGGTAACGCCGTCCTCACCCTCGCCATACTGACCCAGACGGAACTTTTTCACATACTTGTTCTTTTTCAGCGCCTGCTGGACGGCGGCACGAAGGGTGCCGGTTCCCTTGCCATGGATAATCCGAACCTGGCTGACATTGCTCCGCATAGCCTCGTCCAGGTATCGATCCAAAACGCAGATGGCTTCCACCGCGTCCATTCCCCGCAGGTCCACCTCCGTGGGCATAGCGGTGAGCTTCATCTCCCGGCCGGAGTGCTTGGGACGAGGAGCCTTCGTTTTATAGGGATTCTCCTCTTCCAGAAGGTAAACTTCCTCAGGCTTTGCAGACATTTTCAGGATTCCTGCCTGAAGCTGGAAGCTGCCGTCCTTGTTGATGCTGATGACGCTGGCTTTCGTGCCCAGCTTTAACAGCTCCACCGTATCACCCACCAGGATGCCTCTGGTGGGCTGAGGGCGTTCCTTCTTGGGCTGGGAGGAGCGCAGCTTGTCCTCCACCTCGTTCAGATTCCGGCGCAACTCAGACTGACGCTGGTTGATGCCGGTGACATCCGTGCTGTCCGCCAGCTGCTTGCGCATGGCCTTCAGTTCCTCGGAGGCAATGTTCGCCGCGGCCCGGGCTTCCTCAATGATATACTGGGCTTCCTTCCGGGCGGACTCCATGGCCTTTTCCTTTTCCTTCCGAAGCTGGGCCTGGTACTCTTCGCTCTGCTGTTTGATTTTCGCCGTCTCCTGACGAAGCCGCTCCGCTTCCTGACGGGCGGATTCCATCTGCTGACGCTGCTGCTCCAGCTGGGACAGCACGTCCTCGAAGTCCTTGTCGCTCTTATCCACCAGATCGTCGGCTTCCTTTAAGATTTCCTCGGAAAGGCCCAGCTTCCGGGAGATGGCAAAGGCGTTGGACTTGCCGGGAATGCCGATGAGCAGGCGGTAGGTAGGCCGTAAAGTCTCCACATCAAACTCACAAGAGGCGTTGATGACCCCCTTTGTCCGCATGGCGTAGAGCTTTAGCTCCGCATAGTGCGTGGTTGCCACCACACGGCTGCCCATTTTGCGGCAGAACTCAATGATGGCAGTGGCCAGAGCCGCGCCCTCAGCGGGGTCGGTTCCTGCACCCAATTCGTCAAACAGCACCAATGTGCGGTCGTCACACTGGGCTACCACATCCACAATGGTGCGCATATGGCTACTGAAGGTGGACAGACTCTGGGCAATGGACTGCTCGTCGCCGATATCGGCTAATATGGCATCAAAGGTAGATAGTACACTCCCATCCCCTGCCGGGACATGAAGGCCGCACTCCGCCATCAGGGTCAGCAGGCCGATGGTTTTCAGGGTAACGGTTTTCCCGCCGGTGTTGGGGCCGGTGATGATCATGGAATCGAAGTCCGTTCCCAGGCGCAGAGACACGGGCACAACGGCTTTGGGATCGATCAGGGGATGCCGGGCATTGCGCAGCTCTACCCTGCCCTTGTCGTTCATGATAGGCGCCCAGGCCCGCATCCGGTAGGCAAGCTTGGCCTTGGCAAAAATCACGTCCAACTGAACCAGCATCTGGTAGTTTACTGTGATGGCTTCCCGATAGGAAGCGGCCTCACTGCTTAGCTCCGCCAGGATCCGCTCGATTTCCTTCTTCTCCTTCAGTTCCAGCTCCCGCAAAGCGTTGTTGGCGTTAACGGCGGACATTGGCTCCACAAAGTAGGTGGAACCGGAGGCCGAAACGTCATGCACCAGGCCGGGAACATCGTTTTTGCATTCGCTTTTTACCGGCACCACATACCGTCCCTGCCGGATAGTGATAATGGGCTCCCGAAGGTACTTGCTGTAGGCGGGGGAAGAGATCACCTTTTGCAGGCTGTCCCGGATCTTGCCGGACTGGATGCGCATATGGCGGCGAATGTCAGCCAGGGCCGGGGAAGCGTTGTCGGCAATCTCCTCCTCGGACAGAATGGCGCCGAAGATTTTATCCTCTAAGTATTTGTTGGGAGACAGGGCACGGAAAAGAGGATCCAGCACCGTCTCCTTTTCGTCCTCCGCCACATACCCTTTGATGGTTCGGGTGCAGCGCAGAATCCCGGCAATCCGTAATAGCTCGATGGGCTGAAGACTGCCGCCCCGGTCTGCCCGTTCCAGAGAAGCGGATACATCCGTGACATCACCGAACACCGGATTCCCCTTTCGGGTGCACAGATCCGACGCCGCAGTAGTCTCCAACAGCATGTGCTCCACATCCTCAAGATCTGAAGTGGGCCGCAGCCGCAGACAGGCTTCCTTTCCTCCCTGGCTTCCGGCGCAGGCTGCGAGCAGCTCTAAAACCTGGTCAAGCTCCAGCTTTATCAGGGATTTTTCATATAATTCAGACATATTTCTCTCCTAAGTATGGTTACACCAGCAGGGATTTATAAAAATCCAGGGTAGAAAACCCACGTTCCAGCTGGGTGGTTAAGTAAGCCTCCGCCAGTGCGGAGAGGGTTTGCAGGCTTTCCTTCCCTATTCGGAAAGCCAAAAGCTTCTTGGGGTCGCACAGACAGATATACCGCATGGCTTCCAGGGTAGATGGGGTTACGGGCATTCGGATCCCTGAAGATTCCGGATCCCGGCATTCGATGCATTCCAGCCGCCCCTGGGATAAATCGAACCGTTCCGGGGCCTGACTTCCGCACATGTGGCAGCCGAACAGATCCGGCGTGTAGCCGGACAGACAGGCCGCCCGCAGTTCGAAGGACGCTTTGATTTGTGGCTCCGGAATTTCCGTGTTGGAAAGGGCGTAGAGGCAGTTTAGAAGCAAGGACAGCAGCTCTGGATTGGGCAGATCCTCCTGGGAAAGTACCTCCGTAACCTGGGCAAAATAAGTGCCCAGGGACAGCTTGGTCAGATCCCGCCGCAGGGGCAGAAACAGCTCCAAAGATTGGGCCTCGTTGATGGTGTACTGTCCCCGGTATTCAAATAGGGTAAACTCCCCATAGGCCAGCAGCTGGCAGGGGGCGATCAGGGGACTGTTTTTGCGGCGCAGTCCCCTGGCCTTCACCGTCAGCTTCCCGTGACGGCGGGTCAGCAGCGTCAGCAGGGCGTCTCGGTCATTGTAATCCGTGACCCGCAGGACGATGCCCTGGATCGTCAAATACATGGTTTGCCTCCGATTTAAGCTGTTTGCTGTACATAAGATATGCTTCCGGCGCTCCGGTTTCCATAAAAAGCTGCCAATACTCCATTGCGTTCATCCTGATCCCTCCTATGGGTAGGATTTACAAAGGAACATCATTTTACAACTGGAAATTACTGATCATTATAGCCGAAGTTGCGCACCAGGAAGTCGCTGTCACGCCAGTTTTCCTTTACCTTGACCCAAGTGGTGAGATAGACCTTGGTGCCCATAAACTTCTCGCAGTCCACCCGGGCCATGGAGGAGATCTTTTTCAGCATAGCACCGTGTTTGCCGATGATGATTCCCTTGTGGCTGGCCTTTTCGCAGAAAATAGTAGCGTCCAGGTCGATGATGCCGTTGTCCCGCTCGGTAAACCGGGTGATCTCCACAGCGGTGCCATGAGGAATTTCCTTGTCCAGGCACCACAGCAGCTTCTCCCGGATGATCTCCGCCACGACCTGCTTTTCCGGCTGGTCGGTAGTAGCATCCTCCGGGAACAGGAAAGGGCCGTCCACGGCATACTTCTCGCATTCCGCCAGTAGCTCCTCTACCCCGTCGCCGGTTTTGGCGGAAATGGGAACGATGGCGTCAAAGGCCCCTGTCTGAGCGTAGACGTGGATGACCTCCAGAAGCTTGCCCTTCTCCACGGTATCGATCTTGTTGATGGCCAAAATGGCGGGGCACCGGATCCCCTTCAGCTTTTCGATCAGGGTCTGCTCCTGAATACCCACGGAGGGAATCGGTTCCACCACCAAAATGGTAGCGTCCACATCGGCAATGGATTCCCGGACGGCGTTGACCATGTAGTCGCCCAGCTTGGTTCTGGCCTTGTGGAAGCCGGGAGTGTCCACGAAAACGAACTGCATGTTGTCCCGGGTGACGATACCGCAGATCCGGTTCCGGGTGGTCTGGGGCTTATTGGATACAATGGCGATCTTCTCGCCCACCAGGTAGTTTGTCAGGGTGGACTTGCCCACGTTGGGACGACCGGCAATGGTAACAATGGCGGTTTTGGTATTGGTGTTCATATTTTTTCTCCTATGTGAAAGCAAACATCAGTCTCTGGACATACCGGAAATCCCGGCGGCGATGGCCTCTTCTCTGGAGCGCATCTGCTTTTTCTGAGGCCCTTCGTCCAGATGGTCATAGCCCAGCAGATGAAGCATGGAATGAATGGTGAGGTAGCCCACCTCCCGCCGGGGAGAATGGCCAAACTCCTTGGCCTGGGACATGGCACGCTCCAAGCTGATGCACATGTCTCCCAGAGGTACCAGACCGGTGGCCGGATCCTTGTATTCCTCCCAATCCTGGGGCGGCTCGCCCGGGGTCAGCTGGAACATGGGAAAGCTCAAAACGTCTGTGGGAGCGTCCAGATTCCGGCTTTCCCGGTTGATGATCCGGATTCCCTCGTCGTTTGTCACCAGGACGTTGATCTCGCAGGGAGTGTTGACGCCCTCTGCCTTTAATGTCGCCTGGATGCACTTGCGGATATTGGCGCTGATGGTGAACTTTTCCAGGCTCAGCTGTTCAAACACCAAGTTTATCTTATGTCTCATACTACTTTTTCCTCTGGTAATGTCCTTTAAATTGTTGTGCGGTTGGCTTTTTGAAGTCCGGCTTCTGGCCCGCCCGCTCGTAAGCGTTGATAATCTCCTGCACCAAAGCGTGACGGACAACGTCGGCGGAGGTCAGGCGGCAGATGGCAATGTCCTTGATACCGTCCAGCACCCGGACAGCATCCTTTAGCCCCGAAACCTTGTCGTCGGGCAGGTCGATCTGGGTCACGTCGCCGGTTATGACTACCTTGGAGCCAAAGCCCAGTCGGGTTAAGAACATTTTCATCTGCTCCCGGGTGGTATTCTGGGCCTCGTCCAAAATGATGAAGCTGTCGTCCAAGGTTCGGCCCCGCATATAGGCCAAGGGCGCCACCTCAATGGAGCCTCGCTCCTGATACTTCTGGAATGTCTCCGCACCCAGCATATCGTATAGGGCGTCATACAGGGGCCGCAGGTACGGATCCACCTTATTTTGCAGATCCCCCGGCAGGAAGCCCAACCGCTCCCCCGCCTCAACGGCTGGCCGGGTCAAAATGATCCGGTTCACCGTCCGTTCCCGAAAGGCTGCCACGGCGGCCGCCACAGCCAGGTAGGTTTTTCCCGTACCGGCAGGCCCGACGCCGATGGTCACGGTGTTTTTCTGAATAGCCTTCATATACTTCTGCTGGCCCACGGTTTTCGCCTTGATGGGCTTTCCCTTGGCGGTGATACAGACCACGTCCTTGGCCATCTGGGCCACCTGGTCGTCGTTGCCCTCATTGACCAGGGTGATCAGATACCGGACACGCTGTTCGTCAATGGTCTCTCCCTTGGAGGCCAGGGCCAGCAGTCCTTCCAGTGTACGGACAGCCTTATCCGCCATCTCTTCCTCTCCGATGATCCGAAGGTCTGTGCCCCGGTTTACCACCTGCACATTTAAGGCATCTTCAATACGCTTGATATTTTCATCAAAGGAGCCGAATACGGCAATGAGATCTTCCACCCGTTCCGCATTCAAAATCCTTTCAACTGTCTTCCCCATGTTCTTCTCCAATCTGTTCTCTGTGTACCCTGCTGATCATTTCCCGGCATCCGTACTCCCCTTCCAGGCTGTAAATGCCGTCCTCACGGAACAGGACCTCCGTCCGATGAAGAATCTCTCCGGCAATCATGTCCTGAGACAGGTAGCTGTCCGCAAAGGATCTCAGAGCATCCTCCGCCTGAGACTGTGACAGCTCCGCCGTGGTCATTTCAAAGTCAGAAAGGGTTTCGATTTCCAGGGAAACAGGAAGAGCAAAGCCTCCCGGCAGGGTAAGTGTATACCTGCTCTTTATTCTACCACAACCCATGTCTAAATTTCCACTGTCTTTCCACAAATTTATGCGTTTTTTTCCGACCACAAGGCTGATTTTTTTCGTTGATCCCCGTTCCTCTATCCGTTGCTGATACTGAAGCGGTGTAATCACCGTAAGCTCCCGGCTGGTTTGGGCGAAAATCTCCCCTTCCGCCCGGGTGGCCCGGATGCAGATACCGGCGTCCGAATATCCGGAAATCAGCGTCTGGCCTTCCCGGACAGTCTGGCCTACGGTAAACAGGGCTGTTCCGCTGGTCACAGTTCCGGAAAGAAGATACCCGTCCCGGGCGGCGACAATGCTTGTGACCTCATAGGGTCTGGCAGTCTGGTCCGGTGCGGAGCGCTCCCGGACGGAGATGGTGGCTACACACCCGGAAGTATTCACTCCGGCCCATTGCAGCTCCGGGACGGCGGACAGAAGCCGGTTTTTCACCTTCTCGCTGCGGACAAGCCGCCGGGAAGCCCCAAAGCGGATTCCGCAGTCCTCCGCCGCCGCGATGATCTTCCGGTCTGGCACGGTCGTATTTCCCTCCACCCGCACAAAAAATACCCGGGAGGGCAGGTATAAGATAAGGCAAAGCAGCAGCGTCATTCCAAGCAGCAGCGTGGGACGTTTTTTCAGGGCCGCCATTGCCCAGTAAAGACCATAGCACCCGCAAACCTTCAACGTCTCGCCTCGTTTTTCGCACAGCCTTTTGAGCCTGGGATAATCCCGGCGGCGTATGGAAAACAGAAAGGTCAGCGCGTCCTTTTGCCGCACATGGCTTACCTCGATTGATGCCCCGTTGATGGTTTCCAGGGAAAGCTCCGGCTGGGCGCTGGTCAGTTCTACCTCTATCATCCCTTCCAGGGAACTCCATAGATTCATATTACGTCCTCCGCTGCACCGTTACACAGTCGATCCTGCCTCTGATTACAAGCTGCTCCCTGGTCATACGCTGAAGCTCCAAGCCGCTCCCGCAAACGCAGACACAGCCGTACTTAACCTTCACCGTAATGCGCTGGGTACCATATTCCTTCACGCCGAAGTGGTTTTCGATGAGCACACGATTGTCCCCGGAAATTTCCACAATGGGCCGGCCCGGCAGCGGCTGTGCGGCAAGATCAGCTTCCTCAGTCAGACGGTCTATCAAGTGACGTCCTCTGCCCATTTCGCCACCTCCCTTTTTGCAAGCATATGAATGAGGCTGTCCCAACTTGCATAGATTCTTTCGAGGTGAGGCTGATGAAACGGAAATCCTTGTATGCCGGGATCGCCGCGTCCCTTGGTATGCTGATTCTGATATTGGACGGAAAGACCGCGGTTATGGGAGCCAGGGACGGCCTGGAGCTGTGCCTGCGAACGGTCATACCTTCCCTGTTCCCCTTTTTTATTCTTTCCCATCTTGTGACACACGCTTTTACCGGGCAGCGGCTATCTCTCCTCCGCCCTCTGGCGGCTCTGTGCGGCATTCCTCAGGGCGGTGAATCTCTGCTGATGACAGCCTTTTTGGGAGGCTATCCCGTTGGCGCCCAGGCTGTGGCCGGAGTTTATCAGGCAGGACATATCTCCAAAGCAGAGGCGGAGCGGCTGCTCGCCTTCTGCAATAACGCTGGCCCGGCATTCCTTTTTGGAATGGCTTCCGCGTTGTTCCCGCAGAAGCGAGCAGCCCTTCTCCTTTGGCTGATTCACATGTTCAGCGCTGTGTTTACGGCGGTGCTGATCCCCGCCGGAGAGCGCCGTGCCATTTCTCTGTCCGACGGGCAGAGGGCAAATTTAACTGATGCCATGGAAAATTCGATTCGGGTCATGGCCTATGTATGTGGCTGGGTCATTTTATTTCGGATATTCATCGGGTTTCTGAATCGGTGGGCTTTTTGGCTGCTGAGCGTACCGGTTCAGGTGGGCATTACGGGACTGCTGGAGTTGACAAACGGCTGCTGTTCCCTGGCGTCCGTGTCAAACGAGCCGCTGCGCTTTGTGATGTGCAGCGGAATGCTGGCCGCGGGAGGGCTGTGCGTCACCATGCAGACCCTTTCTGTTACCGAGGGGCTGTCTCTCAGGCTTTATTTCCTGGGAAAGGGAATGCAGATTCTCTTCAGCCTGCTGCTCTCCGCCGCCTGGGTGGTGGGGAAGCTCCCGCCCATTCTGGCCGCGATGGTGTTTTTCGTGGGGATTCTGAAGAAAAGTAAAAAAAGCTATAGCATTCGCGGCCTGGGCAGTGTATAATAAAGAAACCAATGATGGGAGGCCGCCGCCATGCTGTTTCGGAAAAAAATCCTTCGTTCCTGTCTTTACTGCCTTCACGGCGCAAAGCTGGAGGACGATACCATTCTTTGCGCGAAAAAGGGGCTTGTATTAACGGATACGCCCTGCCGTAAATTCAAATACGATCCCTGTAAGCGGATCCCACCCAGACCCAAGGCTTTGGATTTTTCCAAGTATGATCAGGAAGACTTTTCCCTGTGAGGCCGGGAAAGGTATGGAATTGCTTGACAATCTGGATCGGCTGCACACAACAGATCTGGGCGCTTTACGCATAAAACGGAATCTTTCCCTGGATACGGAGGATGTTGTGTTTTGGTGCAAAGGAAAAATCACAGCGGACAAAGCATCTGTCACAAGGAATGGAAAGAATTGGTATGTCAGTGCGGATGACTGTGTCATTACCATCAACGCCTACAGCTATACAATCATAACCGCGCACAAGAAAATGAAATGATCCAGCCCCCAGTTTTGTACTGCGCAAAACTGGGGGTTTTCAGTGGTCTGCTTTTTTATAAATTTTCCGAGTTATGTGACTTTTGAATAAGAAAAAACGACTACCAGGGTGAAGGACAAAAGAAAGGATGTGAACCCAAGTGGAGGATACCCAAATCATTGATTTATATTGGGCAAGAGATGAGGAGGCCATCCAGGCCACCGACGCACTCTACGGAAGACGCTTAAACGCTCTGTCCCAGAAGATTCTCCTGAACCGGGAGGACGCGGAGGAAAGCGTGAACGATACCTACATGAAGACCTGGCAGGCCCTTCCGCCCCATCGCCCCAGATACTTTTACGCGTTCCTGGCTGCCATCTGCCGTCACCTCTCCCTGGACAGGCTGGACTGGAAAACAGCTGCCAAGCGCAGCGGGGAAGTTGTAGCGCTGACGGAGGAAATGGAAGCCTGCATCCCAGACATGAGCCACGACCGCCGGATGGAAGGTAAGGAGATTGGCCGGATTCTGGATGCCTTTTTGGAAGGCCTGCCCAAGGACAGCCGCCTGATTTTTCTGCGCAGGTTCTGGTATGCGGATTCCATCGCGGAAATCGCCCAGCGGTATGACATGTCGGAAAGCAAGGTGAAAATGCAGATCACCAGAACCAAGGACAAGCTTCGCACCTATCTGAAAAACGAGGAGGTATACCTATGAACGGCAAGGACTTATTTTCAGGACTGAGCTACATCAGCAAGAAATACATTGATGAAGCGGAAAATGAGACGGTTTCCGGCAAAACAGGCAAATACGAGGCGCCAAAGCATGGGAAGACCCTGTTTCATAAATCCCTTCTGATCGCGGCGGTGATTGCCGCCATGCTGTTTTTGATGGGCGCGGCGGTGTATACCCACTGGTCGGGCAGTATGCAGCGGTATTACCAGCCCACAGAGAAGGCTAAACAGCAGGCGGAGAAAAGCGGGCTGTCCGTAATGTATCAGGAAGAAAGCCAGCCTGAGGACGACAGCGTTCTCACCGCTACGGACAACGGTGTCACCGTATCCGTAGTGCAGACCCTGGTGGATCAGAGCCAGGCGAATATCATCCTGCGTGTGGAAGGCTTCACGCCTCCTGTGGACTACAAGGTAGAGCCATGGGTTTGGTTGGAAACACCTGCCACCCTGGATGGCAATGAGCATTTCTCGTGCAGCACCCGTTATGAATTCGATGACGGTGTAACACAAAACGACGATGGAGAATATATTTACGCAGATGGTTCCCCTGTTGAAATGGTCGTAGAGGGTGAATACGAGGAAAAATTTATCAAGGGGCAATATATTAAGCACAATGGGAGCCTGGAGCTGGTGATCTCCTATGATTTTCAGGATACCTCCGGTACAAATCTGGGAAAAGAATTGGAGCTTCACATTACAGGCTTTGGCACGAATACCTATAAGGGTCCAGCCGACGCTGCTTTTGAAAAAACGGTGGATGGACATTGGGATTTGCGCTTCCCTCTGAAGGGCTCCAACGACAATATCAAAATCACTCCCAATGTACGACTTTCTGACAATGTTACCCTAATGGACGCGGAAATTGGGCAACTCACCATCAAGGCTCACTACAAGCTGGACGCCTACTGGGATGGATTTGATCGGCTGGAAATGTTGGAACCGGCTCTGTATGGGGTGAAGATGAAGGACGGTACCGTCATTCAATTTTCTCCCTCCATGGAAAAATATGAGGATGAGGATAATCTGATTTATGCCTCGGAATACAGAGCATACGAAGGCGTTGTGGACATGGAGCAGGTGGAGTCCCTGGCCTATAGCGATGGTTGGGAAAATGACGCAGAAGGAAATCCCACCATACCAGTCTACAAGTACATTCCCGTCACTCCGTGACAGCAAGAAACGAACCCTCCGGCCAAAAACCGGAGGGTTTCGCTTATTGAATCATTTCCAGGAATTCGTCCTCTGTCAGAATGGGGATCCCCAGTTCCCTTGCCTTCCGCTCCTTGGAGCCGGCATTTTCGCCCACCACCACGAAGCTGGTCTTCTTGGAAACGGAACCGGATGCCTTACCACCCAGAAGCTCGATTTTTTCCGTGGCTTCCTCCCGGGTGAACTTGCTCAGCGCCCCGGTTAATACAAAGGTCTTCCCCGCGAACCGGTCGTCTGTCAGCACCCGCTTGCTTTCAAAGTTGACCCCGGCCTGCCGGAGACGCTCCACCATGTGTTTTGACTGCTCCTGCCGGAACCAGCCGTAAATGCTCTCCGCCGTGATTCCGCCCACATCCGGAACCTCTGTCAGCTCCTCCACGGAGGCTGCCATCAGTCCGTCCAGACTGCCAAAGGCGGAAGAGAGCACCTTGCCAGTTTTCGCCCCCACCTGACGGATGCCCAGGGCGTAAATGAGCCTGCTCACATCCTGCTGCTTGCTATTCTCAATGGCCGCCAGCAGCTTTTCCGCGGCCTTGCTGCCGGATTTCCAAAGGCTCTTGATCTCTTCCAGGGTCAGGTAGTAGATATCCGCCGGGGACTTGATCAGCCCTTTTTCAATGAGACTGTCCACAATGGCGCTGCCCAGGCCGTCAATGTCCATGGCGTCCCGGCTGACAAAGTGGGCAATGTTCCGGCTGAGCTGGGCAGGACATTCCGCTCCGGTGCAGCGGATAAACGCGCCGTCCTCGTCCTGCTCTACCCTGGCCCCGCACACCGGGCAGTTTTCCGGCAGATGATAGGGAATCGTTCCCTCCGGACGCTTGGAAACGTCCACTTCCAGAATTTCCGGGATGATCTCCCCTGCCTTGCGAATGAGAACCGTGTCCCCGATTCGGATATCCCGCTGTGTAATAAAGTCCTGATTGTGCAGAGTTGCGTTGGTGACAGTGGTTCCTGCCAGGCGCACCGGACGCACCACCGCCTTGGGGGTCAGAACACCGGTTCTGCCCACCTGAACCACGATATCTTCCACTACGGTGGGCTTGATTTCCGGGGGATATTTATAGGCCGCTGCCCAGCGGGGGAACTTGGCGGTGCTGCCTAAGGCCTCCCGCTGGTTTAAGTCCTCCACCTTGATTACAGCCCCGTCAATGTCACAAATAAGTTTTTCACGGTTTTCATTGATGGCCACAATCTCGGCGTCAATTTCCGCTAACGTGTGGAGGCTCTTGTGGGGAATGACCTTGAACTTCAGGTTCTTCAAAAATTCCAGGGATTCCCTGTGGCTGGAAAAGGTGACGCCCTCCGCCAGCTGAACGTTGAACACATAGATATCCAGTCCCCGCTTGGCCGCAATCTTGGGATCCAGCTGCCGCAGACTACCGGCGGCGGCGTTCCGGGGATTGGCAAAGAGGGGCTTCCCCTGTGCCTCCTGACGGGCGTTCAGCTTCTCAAAGCTCTTCTTGGGCATGAACACCTCACCCCGGACAATCAGCCGGGCAGGAGCGCCCTCAAGCTTCATGGGAATGGCGTGGATGGTTTTCAGGTTTTCCGTCACGTCCTCCCCTACCGTGCCGTCTCCCCGGGTGGCCCCCCGGACGAACTGGCCGTCCACATATTCCAGAGCCACAGAAAGGCCGTCGATCTTTGGTTCTACAGAGAAAGCCGTCTCCGGATCCCCTTCCAGAATTTTTCCCAGGAAATCATTCAGCTCTTCCATGCTGAAAACATCCTGCAGGCTCATCAGGGGCACGGGATGCTCCACCTTTTCAAACTGGCTGACGGCCTCTCCCCCCACCCGTTTGGTGGGAGAATCCGCCGCGGCGTATTCCGGGTGGGCACTTTCCAGATTTTCCAGTTCCCGCAAAAGCTGGTCGTACTCAAAGTCCGGCATGGTAGGATCATCCAGAACATAGTATCGGTAACCTGCTTCCTTCAATAGAGCGGTCAGCTCCTCAATTCTCTCTTTGGGATCCATAGTTTCCTCCGGTTTGTAAAAATGTAGTGGGTACTTCTCCCACGATGACGGTCTCAGCGACCACCACCTCACTGTTGATAGTGAAGCTGTCCGTCTCTCCCAATACCAGCACGGCCACATCCACATTCACCACCATGACCAGCTTGTGCAGGGTTTGGTTGATCCCGGCCTGGGAGAAGGAGCTGGAAAATGTGGCGTCAGAATTGCGGATGGACAGAATATGGACAGGAATGGCCGGGCCTTTGCCGGAAAAAAATTCCGGCAGGAACAAGCTTCCCAGGGGGATGCCGATGTCCGAGGCGTCCAGGGCTAAGATTTCATCGTTGATAATGTTTAAAATATCCGTTTTCAGCCGGTTTACTTCGCTCATGTTGGTTTTCAGAGCGGTGATCCGGCCGTTTAAATCCTTTTCAAAGTAGACAATCCGGTCATAGCGGATCTCCCCTTTTGCGATCTGCTTGGCTATGGCGTCGTTGGTCAGGTCGGAGGTGGTATTCTTCACCTGGATTTCCGCCAGCTCCCGAACCACATTCCGATATCGGCTGCGAAGCATGAGAAAGGCGATCCCCAACGCCACGCACAATATCAGCAGAAAACGAACCAGCTTCCAAAACCGCCTTGCCATGCACATCCCTCCCGGAACAGGATATGCGCCGTTTCCGGAAGCATTACAGCTTTTTCATGTGGGCGGAGGCGGTTTTTGCCATAAGCTTTTTGGTGCCGATGTCGTCAAAGGCAATTTCCAACAGGGCGTCTCCCCCCATTTTCATGACGGACAGCACCATGCCCTTTCCAAAGGCGGCATGGAGTACCATGTCACCCTGGTTCAGTTCCAGATAGGTTTTCAAATCCCCGGCGGGCGGCGCCATGGTGGTGCGGACAGGACGCTTGGATACCTGGGAACCGTAAGTACCGCAGCCGCTTCGGCTGTAGGAATCGGCGGTTCTCTCCTGGGTTCTCTGGAAGCCGCCTCTTTTCACAATATAGTCCTCCGGGATCTCCTTCAGGAACCGGGACGGCATGGACGCGGAGGTTCGGCCGTAGATCATACGCTGTCTTGCGTGGCTGATGGTCAGGCTCTGCTTGGCCCGGGTAATGGCCACATAGCAAAGCCGCCGTTCCTCCTCCATCTCCTCCGCGTCCCCAATGGCCCGCATCCCCGGGAACAGCCCTTCCTCAAAGCCCACCAGGAACACATGGGGAAATTCCAGGCCCTTGGCGGAGTGCATGGTCATCATGACCACCGCGTCGTCTCCGGCGTTGTACTGATCCAAATCGGTGTACAGGGAGATTTCCTCCAGGAAGCCTGCCAGGGTGGGGGCTTCCGCGTTGGTCACATAGGACTGGATGCTGGATTTTAATTCCCGGACGTTTTCCAGCTTGGTTTTGCTTTCCTCGGTGTCCTTGCCTTTCAGCATCTCCACATAGCTGGATTTGTCCAGCAGCACATCGTAGAAGTCCGGCAGGCTCATGCCGCTATCCAGCAGCGATGCCAGCTCTTCGATCAGAGCGGAAAACTGCATCAGCTTCATGGCGGACTTTTCCAGCGGCCCATAGGAATAGGGATCCGAAACAACGCTGTACAGGCTCTTCCCTTCCGCCTCCGCCAGACGGCGGGCCGTCTCAATGGTCTTTGCCCCAAGTCCCCGGGGAGGGTTGTTGATGATCCGGCCAAGGCGCAGATCATCCGCCCGGTTGTTGATGACGCAGAGGTAGGAGAGCATGTCCTTGACCTCCGCCCGGTCAAAGAACCTTGTGCCGCCGATGACGCGGTAGGCAATTCCGTTTCGCTTCAGGGCATATTCCAGGGCGTTTGACTGGGCGTTGGTGCGGTAGAGTATGGCAAAGTCGCTGAACTTATGATCCCGGGAACCCGCCAGAATCTTGCTTGCCACAAAGTTACCCTCGCTGCCTTCGTCAGCCGCTTCGTACACGGTAATAGGGTCGCCCTGACCGTTGGCCGTCCAGAGGCGCTTTCCCTTTCTGCCCAGGTTGTGGGCGATCACCGCGTTGGCCGCGTTCAAAATCGACTGGGTGGAGCGGTAGTTCTGCTCCAGGCGAATGGTGCGGGTACCCCGGTACTGCTGCTCAAAATTCAGAATGTTCTCAATGGTAGCCCCACGGAACCGGTAAATGCTCTGATCATCGTCGCCTACCACGCAGATGTTTTCCAGCCCTCCGGCAAGCATAGAGGTGAGCAGATACTGCATATGGTTGGTATCCTGATACTCGTCCACCATGACATAGCGGAACTTCCGCTGGTAATACCGGCGCACATCCTCGTTGTCCTGTAAAAGCTGAACTGTCACATAGATGATGTCGTCAAAATCCAGAGCGTTGTTTTCCTTTAGCTGGGTCTGGTACTTTTCGTAAGCCCTGGCAATGTGCTGCGCCCGAAGGTCGCCGCTCTTCTCTGCCCGTTCCAGCATTTCCGACGGAGAAACCATCTTGTCCTTCTCCCGGCTGATAGCACCCAAAACATACCTGGGCGGAAAGGTCTTGTCATCCAGGCCCATATCCTTGACAATCTCCTTCATCACTCGCTCGGAGTCGGAGGCATCGTAAATGGTAAAGCTGCGGGTGTACCCCATCCGCTCAATGTCCCGGCGAAGGATCCGACAGCAGGCGGAGTGGAAGGTCATGGCCCAGATGTCCTGGGCTTCTGGACCAAGCAGGGTTGTCAGCCGATCCTTCAGCTCGTTGGCCGCCTTATTGGTAAAGGTAATGGCAAGAATGCTCCAGGGCACCGCCGGATCCACAGCGCAAAGCCCATCCGCCCGTCTGCATTCCGCTTCCGAAGGGTCGTCCCCCAGATTTTCCAGGAAGACAACATCATCCTCCGTAACCCCACCCGGGATTTCTGTACTGTCACTGCCTCTGCCGAAGCGCATGATGTTGGCGATCCGGTTGATCAGCACCGTGGTCTTGCCGCTGCCCGCGCCGGCCAGAAGCAGCAGCGGGCCTTCCGTGGTCAAAACGCCCTCCTGCTGCATGTCGTTGAGCTGTTGAAACTGCCGTCGGATCCATTCCCGACGGGCGGCGAGGAAACGGGAATTCATTTGTTCGTTCATAGTCGCACCTGTCTGTATCTGTAAGATGAAACTATTTTACCGCATTTCTTCCAAAAAGTAAATCCCTTATGCCATCAGTTCCCGGAGAAGAACCAAGGCCTTTTTCTCAATCCTGGACACCTGCACCTGGCTGATGGACATGACCTTCGCCACCCGCTGCTGGGTCAGGCAGTGAAAATACCGGAGATTAATGACCATTTTTTCCCGTTCCGGCAGAGCGTCAATGGCCTGACGGAGGGCAATCTTTTCTACCATCCGCTCCTCGGATTCCGTATCCGTCAGCACGTTTTCCAGGGAGAAGCCTTCCTCCCCCGTTTCCCGCTGAATGGACTCCGTGGCGGCGGTAGCGGTTTCCGCCAGAGCGATTTCCTCCGGGGAAAAGCCGGTCTGCCGGGAGATCTCCTGAATGGTGGGATCCCTTCCCAGGGCGGAGGTCAGCCGTGCCCGGGCAGATTTGATGGTAGCCGCCTGCTCCTTGATGGATCTTGATACCTTCACAGCTCCGTCGTCCCGGAGAAAGCGGCGGATCTCTCCCGCAATTTTGGGAACAGCGTAGGTGGAAAACTGGGTGCCGTATTGTAAATCAAAGCCCTCTATGGCCTTGAGAAAGCCCAGGCTCCCCAGCTGGTACAGGTCGTCCGGCTCCGCGCCCCGTCCCAGGAAGCGCCGGGCCACAGACCAGATCAGCCCCGCGTTTTCCTCTACCAGAGCCTCTGTGGCACTGCTGTCCCCGGCCTGGGAGCGGGCAATCAGTTCCTCAAGATGGCTCATTGGCGGCGCTGGATCTTCCGGCGCATATGTACGGTCGTCCCCTTCCCCGGTCTGGAGGAGATTTCCAGGCTGGTCATGAAGCTTTCCATAATGGTAAAGCCCATGCCGCTGCGGTCATTGCCTCCGGTGGTGTAGCTTGGCCGTCGGGCCTGCTCCACATCCGCGATACCAACGCCCTTGTCCTTTACTACAATATCCAAAATACTGTCCTTCAGGATCCGGCAGCGGAGCGTGATATTCCCCAGCTTTTCCGGATACGCGTGGACGATACAGTTGGTCACCGCCTCGGAGACCGCCGTACGGATATCCCCCAGTTCCTCCAGGGTGGGATCCAGCTGGGCGGCAAAGCAGGCCACCGCCGACCTGGCAAAGGCCTCATTGGCGGATTTGCTGGGAAAATCCAAAATCATATAGTTGTCAAATTTCATGATACCTTCTCCTTTATTTCCACAAGTTTATCGATGCCGGATGCCCGGAAGACCCGCATGGGCTGAGGCGCAATCCCGGTCAGCAGCAGCTTCCCTTCAATTTGGGTCATGTTCCGCAACGCGTTGATTACCACCGCAATGCCGGAGGAATCCACAAAGGATACCTCCTGAAAATCCAGCACGCAGATACTGGGGGTATAGGCCTCAATTTTCGCGGCAATGGCGCCGATATAGGCTTTTGCGCAGTGGTGATCGATTTCTCCGGTCAGGGCCACTGTCAGCCGCCCTTCTTCCAAAAAGCTGGTAAAGTGCATGAATCGTTCCTCCTTAGAATTTGCTGTTATTCAGTATAATCAGGTGCATCGGATTTTTCAGTCGGAATCGGGAGGGGTAAAAGAAAAACGGAAGAATGGATAAACCTTTCGGTTTTCCATTCTTCCGTCTTTTGGAGTGGAAATTTACACTTCCATCAATTCATATTCCCTGGAACCAAAGCCCAATTTTGCCGCAGCTTCGATGGTGAGGACGCCGTTCCGGCTTTCCACTCTTTCCAGGAAGTGAGCCTTCCCCGGATCGTCGCAGGCATAGACCAGATCGATGCAGGCCTGGTCGATGGCAATGGGGTCGGTGGAGGCCAGAATGCCGATGTCGGCAATGCAGGGATCCTCTGCCACGGCGCAGCAGTCACAGTCAACGCTCATGTTCTTCATGACGTTGATATACACCATCTGCCCCTTAAAGTAGGACACCACAGAGCTGGCAGCGTCCGCCATGGATTCCAGGAAGGAATCATGGTCAGAGCCCCACAGGTTCTTGGGATCACCGGCACCGTGGATATAAGCCTTGCCATAGGAGGAGGCAACGCCGATGGACAGCTGCTTCAGCGCTCCGCCGTAGCCGCCCATGGGATGTCCCTTGAAGTGGGACAGCACCAGCATGGAATCGTAATTCACAATATCCTTACCCACATAGTTCTTTTTGATTACCTTGCCGTTGGGGATAGCCAGCTCCAGGTCCGGCCCCTGGGCATCCAGCAGATCCACAGGGAAATACTTATTCCAACCATGCTCGGTTAGAAGCTTGCGGTGCCTGTCCGTGGTGTTGCGTGCTCCATCATAGGCGGTGTTGCATTCGACGATGGTGCCTCCCACATGGTCTACAATAGGCTTCCAGAAGTCGGGACGCAGGAAGTTCTGATTGCCTTTTTCACCGGAGTGAACCTTGATGGCCACATTTCCGGGAAGGGTCTTCCCCACCAGCTTGTAAAGCGTCAAAACGGTTTCAGGGGTGATGGTACGGGAAAAATATACGGTTGACTTCATCCAAAATTCCTCCTGTTTGATTATGATTTTTGGGGAAATGGGGATATTAACCCAGTTTTTTCATAGCTTTTTCGCTTTCTTCCAGGCTCAGAATCAGATCCCTTGCCTTCTGGGCTTTCTCCCGCTCCGCGTTGACAACCGCCTCCGGGGCACGGGAGATAAATTTCTCGTTGCTGAGCTTATTTTCCAGAGAGGTCAGGTTCTTTCTTGCCTTTTCCAGCTCCTTACCGATGCGCTCCAATTCCTTGGCGGCGTCTACCAGCTGGCCCATGGGGATATAGAGCTTCGCATCTGCGGTGGCGCAGGTCACCATGCCGTCCAGATTCTCAGGTTCCGCTTCCAGCATCGTCACGCTGTCCGCATAGGCCAGGCGCTGAATGAAGCCTTCACCCTCCCGGAAAACCTGGGGCTTGGAGGTCAGCACATACAGCGCTGCCTTCTTGCTGGGCGGCACGTTCATCTCACTGCGGCGGTTGCGGATGGCCCGAATGGCATCCATGACGGACTCCATGTGGCTCTCCTCTGCCTGGAAGTTAAGCTCCTCCCGATACTTGGGCCAGGAAGCCACAATCAAGGCATCACCTTCATGGGGCAGGCTCTGCCAGATCTCCTCAGTGATGAAGGGCATGAAGGGATGCAGCAGCCGCAGAATCTGATCCAGAACATAGACCAGTACAGAAAGAGCGGTCTGCTTCCGGCCTTCATCTTCAGAATACAGTCTGGCCTTGGTCAGCTCGATATACCAGTCGCAGTAGGTATCCCAGATAAAGTCGTAGACCTTCTGAACCGCAATGCCCAGCTCATACTTTTCCAGGTTCTCCGTGACCTCGGCAATCAGAGTGTTCAGCTTGGACAGCACCCACTTGTCGGAGATTTCCAAAGCGTCCAAGGCAGGCAGTTCGTTCTTGGCATCCTCCGGAAGGTTCATCATCACATACCGGGAGGCGTTCCAAAGCTTGTTGGCGAAGTTACGCATGGCTTCGCACCGTTCCACATAGAAACGCATGTCGTTTCCGGGAGAGTTACCGGTGACCATGTTCATACGCAGGGCGTCACAGCCGTACTTGTCGATCATTTCCAGGGGATCGATACCATTGCCCAGGGACTTACTCATTTTCCGGCCCTGGTTGTCCCGGACCAGACCATGGATAAGCACCGTGTGGAAGGGGGTCTTCCCCGTATGCTCACAGCCGGAGAAGATCATCCTGGCCACCCAGAAGAAGATGATATCATAGCCGGTGACCAACACATCCGTGGGATAGAAATAATCCAGGTCCTTTGTCTTCTCCGGCCAGCCCAGGGTCTCAAAGGGCCACAGGGCGGAAGAGAACCAGGTGTCCAGCACATCGGGATCCCGTTCAATATGGGTGCTGCCGCACTTTTCACACTTGCAGGCGTCCTCCCGGGAAACGGTAATATGGCCGCAGTCCTGACAGGTCCAGGCAGGGATCTGATGGCCCCACCACAGCTGACGGGAGATGCACCAGTCCCGGACGTTTTCCATCCAGTTGAGGTAGGTCTTACTGAACCGTTCAGGCACGAACTTGGTCTCGCCGTCATTCACCACCCGGATGGCCTCCTCAGCCAGGGGCTTCATCTTCACGAACCATTGGGCGGAAATGATGGGCTCCACATCCCGATGGCAGCGGTAGCAGGTGCCCACATTGTGGGAGTAGTCCCCCACCTTCACCAGGTAGCCGCCTTCCTCCAGGTCAGCCACAATGGCCTTCCGGGCATCGTAGCGATCCATGCCCTCATATTTGCCGCCCAGGGCGTTAACCTTGCCGTTGTCGTCCAGCACACGGATGACCTCCAGATTGTGCCGCAGGCCCACCTCAAAGTCGTTGGGGTCGTGAGCAGGGGTCATCTTCACGCAGCCGGTGCCGAACTCCATTTCGGCATAATCGTCGGAAACGATGGGGATTTCCTTATTCATCAGAGGCAGAATGACCTTCTTGCCCACGATGTCCTTGTAGCGCTCGTCATTAGGGTTGACGCAGACACCGCTGTCACCCAGCATGGTCTCAGGCCGGGTGGTAGCAACTACCACTTCTCCGGTGCCGTCGGCCAGGGGGTAGCGGATGTGCCACAGATGGCCGGGCTTATCCACATATTCCACTTCCGCATCGGACAGAGCGGTGACACAGTGGGGGCACCAGTTGATAATCCGGCTTCCCTTATAGATCAGGCCCTTTTCATACAGGGAGACAAAGACCTCCCGGACGGCTTTGGAGCAGCCCTCGTCCATAGTAAACCGGGCCCGATTCCAGTCACAGGAAATGCCCAGCTTCTTCTGCTGCCGGACGATGCGGTCACCGTACTGCTTCTTCCAGTCCCAAACCCGTTCCAGAAACTTTTCCCGGCCCAGATCATATCGGGTGAGCCCATCCTTCCGAAGCTCCTCCTCCACCTTGATCTGAGTTGCGATGCCGGCGTGATCCACGCCAGGAAGATACAACGCTTCATACCCCTGCATCCGCTTGAACCGAATCAGCGTATCCTGAAGGGTGTCGTCCATGGCATGGCCAATGTGCAGCTGGCCTGTCACGTTTGGTGGGGGCATCACAATGGTAAAGGGCTTCTTGCCACTGTCTGCCTCCGCGTGGAAGTAACCGCCCTTTTCCCACATATCATAAATTTTGCTTTCAACCTGCTGGGGTTCATAAACCTTTGGTAATTCTCTTGCCATTATTTTTCTCCTTTCCCATGAAAAAACGCCCCGAGAGAACATCTCTCAGGGCGAAAAATACATTTTCCGCGGTACCACCTGGGTTCCCGACTCAGCGGGCACTTAAATAGCGATAACGGGCGTCCCCGGACTGCCCTAAGATTCTTCAGGCAGTCAGCTCCCGGGCGACCATCCGCATCCGCCGCTTATGCGCTCCCACCAAACGCGCACTCTCTGAAAGGGCAACTGCGGAACCTCCCGTTCCCAGCTTTTCCCCTATTCTAGCGGATTGGTTTGAATTTGTCAAGAGAAACCCATGATTTTCCTTGACTACAACGTTTGAAAGAAATATAATGAGGAAAACCGAAAAGTGAGATGAAGCATATGAAACTATCCCTGGTCGTTCCCTGCTACAACGAGGCGGAAAATGTCGCCCCCTTTCAGGATGCCGTAATCCATGCCTTTGCTGACTGTGGCTACGATTATGAAATCGTATTTATCAATGATGGCAGCCGGGATGCCACCTTACACAACCTGAAAAAGCTGTATGCCGCTCAGAAATGCCCGGTGAAGGTCATTTCCTTCTCCCGGAATTTCGGCAAGGAATCCGGCATTTACGCTGGCCTGCAATACGCCTCCGGGGAATACATCTCCCTGATCGACGCGGATTTGCAGCAGCGTCCGGAGATCGTCCGGGACATGGTAGCAATTCTGGACGAAAAAAAAGATGTGGATGTGGTAGCCGCCTATCAGGACCGGCGGCGGGAGGGAAAGGTGCTTTCCTTCTTCAAGAAAAGTTTCTACGCCATCATCAACAAGCTTTCTAAAGTCACCCTGCAGCCGGATGCCAGTGATTTCCGCACCTTCCGCAGAAGTGTGCGGAACAGCATTCTGGCGCTGACGGAATACCACCGGTTTTCCAAGGGCATTTTCGCTTGGGTCGGGTACGATACCGAGTTTATTCCCTATACCGCCTGCGAGCGGGCCTCCGGCACCACAAAATGGAATTTCTGGAAGCTCCTGGAATATGCCCTGGAGGGGATCATTGGATTTTCCACGGCTCCCCTGCGGCTGGCTACCGTTCTTGGTACCATTTCCGGAATCGCCGCTATCCTTTATCTGATTTCGGTCATTATCGAAAAGCTGACCCGGGGCATTGCCGTCCCCGGCTACGCCACCATTATTGTGCTGATTTTGTTTTTCAGTTCCATGGAGCTGTTTTGCATCGGCATTATCGGAGAATATGTAGGCCGCACCTTTGAACAGACAAAGGATCGCCCCATATTTATTCCCAAGGAAATATTAAACTACGAGGACAAACAAGACTAAAAAACGTGGCTGGCAGCGATTATGCCCAGCCACGCTTTTATTATTCTCTTCCCTCCGGCAAGGGGCGAATGACCTTCCGGTAGATCCTTGCGAGGAAAATACCGGACATCAATCCGGACATCAGCTCCGCTATGGGGAAGGACCACCACACGGCGTGAATGCCGCCCAGCTTTGCCAGAACATAAGCAGCCGGAACCAGCACCACCAGCTGGCGCATGACAGACACGATCAGGCTGAACACCGCGTGTCCCAGAGCCTGGAACACCGTGCCCGCGATAATGCAGAACCAGGCAATCAGGAAGCTGTAGGAAATGGTTCTCAGGGCAGGTGCGCCAATGACCAGCATTTCCTCGGATGCATCGAAAAAGCCCAGAAGCAGCTCCGGTACGCACTGGAAGAAGGCAAAGCCAGCCAGCAGCAGGCAGAATGCAATTCCCATACTCAGGCGGATAGTCTTGAGCATGCGCTTTCGCTGACGGGCGCCGTAGCTGTAGGCGATAATAGGGGTAATGCCGTTGTTCAGGCCAAAGACCGGCATAAAGAAGAAGCTTTGCAGCTTGAAGTAGACGCCGAATACGGCGGTTGCCGTGGCGGAAAAGCTCATCAGGATCAGATTCATGCAGTAGGTCATGACAGAACCGATGGACTGCATCACAATAGAGGGAATACCCACCTGATAGATATTCCAGATGATTCTTCCGTTGGGACGGTATCCCTTCAGAGAAATGGCGATCTCCCTGTTAAATTTGAAGTGGCAGAAAGCGCCTACGCCTGCCCCCACGAACTGTCCGATTACCGTAGCCACCGCAGCGCCGGCAACGCCCATGGCGGGACAGCCCAGCAGGCCGAAGATCATAATGGGATCCAGTATAATATTGGTGACGGCGCCGCTGAGCTGGGAGATCATGCTGTAGAATGTCTTTCCGGTGGAGGTCAGCAGCCGCTCAAAAAAGAATTGGAGCATCAGTCCAATGGAGCAGACCATGACAATGGTCAGGTAGGACACGCCATACTCCATAATTACAGGGTCGGCGCTGCCAATTTGTCCGGCGTAAAAGGGCTTGACCACAGTGCAGCCCAGAATCAGGAACAAGATACCGCTCAGCGCAAAGATCAGCGTGCCGTTGCTGGCTGTATCGTTGGCTTTTTTAAAGTCCTTCTCCCCCAGGGATTTGGACAGCAGCGCGTTCATACCCACGCCGGTACCGGCACCCACCGCGATCAGCAGGGTTTGCAGCGGGAATGCCAGGGACACGGCGGTCAGGGCGTTTTCCGACAGCTTGGCAACAAAAATGCTGTCCACGATGTTGTACATTGCCTGCACCAGCATGGAGATCATCATGGGCAGGGATACATTAAAAACAAGCTTTCCCACAGGCATTACGCCCATTTTGTTTTCAGTGATGGTTTCTTCCGTGTTTACCATTTTTTCCTCCGTTTTTTATCTCTGTATAGCGAACGGGGCCATTATAACAGATATATGGAAAAAATCAAGCCGCAACCATATTATTTCTATTTTATTTGTTGAATTCCCTTGAAAAAGAAATTATAATGCAGGAAATGGAGCATGGAGAACGTCTTGCGAAACAGAAAAGGAGCTATCGTGAAGTATGTACAAAATTCTGCTGCTGGAAGATGATTTAAGCCTGATTCACGGCTTGACCTTCGCCTTTCAAAAACAGGGCTGCGCATTGGATACCGCCCGTACACTGCGGGAGGCGGACGCCCTATGGGCAGATGGCCGGTATGATCTGCTGGTTCTGGATGTGTCTCTGCCTGACGGCACGGGCTTCTCATTTTGCCAAAAAGTGCGGCAGACCTCCAAGGTGCCCATACTCTTTTTAACTGCCGCTGACGAGGAAATGAATATCATTATGGGGCTGGATATCGGCGGGGACGACTACCTGACAAAGCCCTTTAAGCTGGGCGTGCTGATCTCGCGGGTGAATGCGCTGCTTCGCCGGGCAAGGGATTTCAAAACAGAAACTACGCAGCTGTGCTCCAATGGGATCCGGGTGCAGCTTTTGCAGGGGCAGGCCTTTAAGCGGGAGCAGCTGCTGGATCTGACCGCCGCGGAATATAAGCTGCTGTGCCTGTTCATGCAAAATCCCAATGTGATTCTGACCAAGGAGCGGATTCTGGACAAGCTGTGGGACTGTGAGGGCAGCTTCATTGACAGCAGCACCCTTACCGTATATGTGCGCAGGCTGCGAATGAAGATTGAGGATAACCCCAGCCAGCCCCAAATGCTACTGACCGTTCGGCGCATGGGCTATAAATGGAATGTTATGGAATGAGGCGCTTATGAAGATTTTTGTCAATCAGGATATCAGGAACCTGTTTCTGAGACTTGCCTGGGCTATGGCGGCTTTCCTTATTTTGGCGGAGGCGCTCCTCTGGCTGCTGTATGGGTGCCCTGCCCTGTGGCTGCTGCTGATCGCTCTGGCCGCAGCCGGGACGGTTTTGCTTATCTGCTATTTCTATTTCCGCAGGCAAAACAGGATTCTGGAACAGGCCACCTCACAAATCAGTGCCTATCTTTCCGGGGACGAAAACGCCCGGATCGACTGTGACGAGGAGGGCGAGCTGTATAGGCTATTCCACTGCGTAAACGCCCTGGCTGCGGTGCTCAACGCCCACGCGGCCAACGAATCCAGGGAGAAGGTGTTTTTGAAGGACACCATTTCTGACATTTTCCACCAGCTGAAAACGCCCCTGGCGGCACTGAGCATTTACAACGGCCTGCTGCAGGGCGAAGAAGATGCCTCCCCTTCTGTGAAGGAATATGCCGCGCTGTCCGAACGGGAGCTGGATCGGATAGAAACCCTGGTTCAGAATCTGCTGAAGATCACAAAGCTGGACGCCGGTTCCATAGTGATGGAGAAGCATATCGAAAATTTAGGCGACATGATGCGGGACGTTGAACTGCATTTTGCCTACAGGGCCAGACAGGAGCAAAAGGTGCTCCTACTTTCCGGCCCGGAGACCGCTCCCCTGCCCTGCGACCGCGACTGGCTGATGGAAGCCGTAGACAATTTGGTAAAAAACGCCCTGGATCATACATCCTGCGGGGATACCATCCGTCTGGAATGGCAGGTTTTGTCCAGTGCGGTTCAGATCACCGTGAAGGATACCGGCTGTGGAATCCACCCGGAGGATCTGCACCATATTTTCAAACGCTTTTACCGCAGCCGCTTTTCCCTGGATCACCAGGGCATCGGCTTGGGCCTGCCTTTGGCAAAAGCCATTGTGGAAGCGCATAACGGCGCCATCACCGTTGACAGCGAGCTGGGCAGAGGAACGGTTTTCACCATAAATTTTCTGAATCCTACAAAATTGTAGGATTCCAGTAAGGCCCCAGTAATGTTCCGGTGTTATGCTCTCAGAAACAGGCAAGCGCTTGCCTGAAATCATCCCTAAAGAGGTGTTTGCACTATGAACTTATTAGAGGTCAAAAACATTTGTAAGACCTATGGCAGCGGAGAGGCGGCAGTCAGGGCCTTGAAGAACGTAAGCTTTTCCGTACCCAGAGGCGAGTATGTGGCTATCGTGGGAGAATCCGGTTCCGGAAAAAGCACCCTGCTGAACATGATCGGCGCGTTGGACACGCCAACCTCCGGCAAGGTAATGATCGACGGCCGGGACATTTTTACCATGAATGACCGAAAGCTCACTGTTTTTCGGCGCAGAAATATCGGCTTCATCTTCCAGGCCTTCAACCTGATTCCGGAGCTGACGGTGGAGCAGAATATTCTGTTTCCCGTTCTGCTGGATTATCAAAAGCCGGACAAGGGGTATTTGGAGGAGCTGCTTACCGTGCTGAATCTGAAGGAACGGCGGAACCATCTGCCCAATCAGCTCTCCGGCGGCCAGCAGCAGAGAGTCGCCATTGGCCGGGCGCTGATGACCCGTCCCACCCTTATTCTCGCCGACGAGCCTACAGGAAACCTGGACACGCAAAACAGCAGTGAGGTCATAGCCCTGCTGAAGGAAGCCTCCAGAGCATACGAGCAGACCATCATTATGATTACCCATAATCGCAGCATTGCGCAAACGGCGGACCGGGTATTGCAGGTATCGGATGGTGTCCTCACCGATTTCGGGAGGTGCCGGGAATGAAAAGCTACCTCAGTCTTGTGCCGATTTCGGCAAAAGTTCGGAAGCGGCAGAACCGAATGACGGTTTTCTGTATTGTCATTGCGGTTTTTCTGGTCACCTCGGTGTTCTCTATGGCGGATATGGGGATACGGATGGAAAAACTGCACGCCATTGAACAGCACGGGAACTGGCATTTCCAGCTCCATGGCATTTCTGAGGAAGAGGCAGCCGAGCTTGCCCAGCGGCAGGATGTGGCTGCCATGTCCCGTTACGATGCAGTCAACTATAAAATCGACGAGGACTATTTTATCGGCAGCAGCAGGCTCTGTATCACCGGCGGGGATGAAGCCTTTGTCACCGAGTTTTTTGATTATCTTGTCCAGGGAGAATTTCCAACAGCGCCGGACGAGATACTCCTGACGGAGAACGCTGCGAGTATTTATGGTTTCTCCATCGGCGATGGGGTCAAGGTCAAGACGCCAACCGATAGTCTGGAATTCACCATCAGCGGATTTATGAAAGAGGAAAGCTCACGGCAGTATGATGCCATCATTGCACTGATGCCTTACGACGCTTTCTATGAACGATTTGGATGTAAAGAGACAGCCTATTACTTCCAGCTTCGGGACGGTGTAAATGCACGGCGCTTTATTGAAGAATGCAAGGCACAATACGGATGGATGGAAGAAAACCTTTCGGAAAACACAGCATTGCTGGGCATCACCGGCTACAGCAGCAATTCCTTTATGATGGGGCTATATCTGGTTGCTTTTGTTCTGTTTTTGCTGGTTCTCTTCGCGGGTGTGCTGATGATCGCAGGCAGCATCAACAGTAGCGTAGCTCAGCGCACCCAGTTTTTCGGGATGCTGCGCTGCATCGGCGCAAGCCAAAAACAGATTCTACACCTGGTGCGTCTGGAGGCGCTGCAATGGTGCAAAACGGCGGTTCCTGCCGGGGTGGCGCTGGGGATTGGGGCCACATGGGCACTGTGCGCCATATTGCGGTATGTGGTTGCCGGGGAATTTGCCTGGATACCCCAGTTCACCATCAGCCCCATTGGTTTTGGGTTCGGCGCAGTCACCGGCCTTCTCTCGGTTCTTCTGGCAGCCCGCGCACCGGCCAGAAGGGCAGCCAAGGTGTCCCCTGTGGCTGCTGTCCGGGGCGTCAATGACCGTGGCGGCGCGGCTGTGCATGCCGTTCCCACCTCGGCGAAACGCATGGATGTTGCACTGGGTGTTAGCCACGCCACGGGCAGCAAAAAGGCGCTGGCTTTGATGACAGCCTCCTTTGCCCTTAGTATTCTTTTGTTCCTGGGCTTTTCGGTTCTGATCAGCTTCGTGCATCATGCCCTGAATCCGCTGCGCCCTTATGCGCCCGATCTCTCGCTTCTAAGCGGCGGATGGGAAAATTCCATTGATCCGGCGCTGGCTGCGCAAATTGAAAAGGTTCCCGGTGTAAAACGTGCCTTTGGGCGCAGCTTTATGGGAGAGGTTCCGGTAGAACATTGGCAGGGGTGCAATGCCGTTGATCTGATTTCCTATGACCAGATTCAACTGGACTGGGCGGAAGAGGATGTGGTCGCCGGAGACATTCGTAAGCTGACAGAAGATGAAAACTATGTGATGATTGTCTACGATAAGCATTTGAACCTGCCCGAGATGCCGACGGTTGGCACACAATTCCAGATTGGCGGCAATACAGTCGAGATTGCCTGTATCTTGTCAGACAGTCCATTTGGCAGCAATGGCACTCCGACCATCCTGTGCAATGAGCAAACCTTTGCACGACTCTTCGGGTCACAGAGGTATGCAATCATCGACATCCAGACCACCGGAGACTTTACCGACCAGGATGTTGAGACAATCCGCGCCTTAGCTGGAGAAGGGGTCAGCCTTTCTGATCGCCGGAGCAACAACCGGGAAGTGACGGCTACCTACTGGGCATTTTCTCTTGTGGTCTACAGCTTCTTGACCATTGTTGCCATGATTACGGTATTTCACATTATGAACAGCATTTCCATGAGCGTATCCGCCAGAATTCGGGAATACGGCGCCATGCGGGCTGTGGGAATGGGCAAAGGGCAGCTTACCCAAATGATTGCTGCCGAAGCGGTGGCCTATGCGTTTTCAGGCTGCCTTGTGGGCTGTGCCGCGGGGGTTCCGCTGCACCGCTTTCTGTTTCAGAAGATGATCACCGACTATTGGGGTGAACCGTGGTGTTTGCCGACCACGTCCCTTGTGATGGTGCTTCTTCTTGTTCTGCTCCATGAACCTGTTACAGTTCATAAATAGTCGCATCCGCATCGGCTAAAAGCTCGAACAAGCAAATATCGTCCAGTTCGCAAATCAGGGAACCCATGTCGAAGAAAATATCGTCCTCGCATTCCACCGTAGTAACTACACTGCGGTGTTCGTTAAGACAAATGGCTTCTTCCTTGTCCATCGTAATCGTGGACATACAGGACACCACATAGAAGGTCATATCTTCTGCTAACCACAGCTCCTTGCTCTGAATCGTGCGAACTTTTTCATTGCCGCTCATATCTTCTACATAGGACAGAAGCCGCACGGCTCTGTTGTTCAGAAGTACCGTTCCCTGATAGTCGATACCCTCACCAGCAGAGGACAATACTCGGTACTCGCAAACCATCTCGGCATTTTTCTGGAGCGACTTTGCCAGAAGCGTAGGAGAAATATCATCGAACTCCTCACTGTAGTTTACGAACATATCTACCATATAATCAGGATCGCAAAGGTCGTAGAGTTCTTCCAAAGCGCCCTGAATGTTTTTGGGTGTAAACATTTTTTCACCTTACCTTTCCATAGATTTTTCTCTTTTTTTCTGCCACTGTTCCAAAAGCTGAATGATTTTATCCTCCATCTGCTTGTTGGTATAGGACTTCGGGAAGTATTTTCGCAACGAATCCGTTTTGAAAGTTACTCTGTCCAGTTCTCCCTTCTTGATTTCATTCATAATCTCGCACATCGCATCCAGCGTACACTCGCCCTCCTGTGCGAGCTTTTTAATTCGCTGTGCTTGCGAAAGGGAAGGAGCTGCTTGAGCATAATCCATTGCAGAAAGAAAATCCTTCTGTTCTTCACTTGCCAGATAGGAAAGCTCCACCGCAGGATTGAATTTGATCTGACCCGTATCTACCATATCCAGCAGTTCCGGAATCAGTTCGGTCAGACGGATATAACGGTGTACCTGATTTCTGCTTTCTCCTGCCTCCTGACCGACTATATCCATTGCCTGCAACTTCATCCCAACTTGGGATGAAGTTAAATCGGTGCGTTGGCCTTGATGTTTAATCGCATCCAGCTTCATCTTATAAGCAAATGCTCTTTCACTCGGCAGGATACTCTCCCTCTGCAAATTCGCATCGACCATCAAAATAATGGCTGCATCATCGTCCAGGTCACGAACAATCGCAGGCATGGTTTCCTTACCCGCAAGCTCCGATGCCCGGTGCCGCCTGTGACCAGAAACGATTTCATAACCACCGTCGGGGTCAGGACGGACAATCGCAGGGGTGAGAACTCCGAAATCTCGGACGCTCTCCGCAGTTTTCATCATTTCTTCATCATCAACCACACGGAAGGGGTGTCCCTCAAAGGGGTGTAGCTCAGAAAGCGGAATTTCCTGCACACGCTCCTGCTGGGCTTCAGCTCTGGATTGATCGGTGGAGAAAATATCATCGTACCCCTTCAAGCTGATGTTTGCGCCTTTTTTCTGCATTGTTTAACACCTCCTTCGTTAAAACTCGGTAGGCATCCGCCACTTTTCCTTTCGGATCATGCTGAAAGATACTGTGTCCTTCGGCACTGATTTCTTCTGCACGAACAGAGCGGGGAATGTCGGTCTTGTAAACCTTCAGCTTTCCGCCGTAGCTCTCCCGAATCAGATTGCTGATGTCTTTGGAGTAGTTGGTGCGGCTGTCCACCATCGTCAGAAGAATCCCTTCGATTTTCAGTTTGGGATTGATTTGTCTCTTGACCTTGTTGATGGTTCCAAGCAGCTGTTCCAGACCCTTTGCAGGAAGGTATGCTGCCTGAACCGGTATCAGCACATTGTCGGCAGCTGCCAACGCATTGACGGTCAGCATCCCCAAAGACGGCATACAGTCCAGAAGAATGTAATCATAGTTCTGTTTGACCGTATCCAGGTATTGCCTGAGAATGGTTTCCCTGCTCATGGCATTGACCAGTGCTACCTCCATACCTGACAGTTCAATGTTGGATGGCACCAAATCAACGCCCTCCGGATGATGAAGAATCCCTTCATCGGGAGCAATGGGGTTTTCCATCATAATCTTTCCCATCAAATCGGAAAGTGTCGGAGACAGATCATCCGGGCAGGGATTGCCCAAACTGACCGTCAGGGAAGCCTGGGGATCGGTGTCTACCAGAAGCACCTTTTTCCCTTCAAGAGCCAAGCCAACGCCCAGATTCTCGGTGGTGGTGGTCTTGCCGGTTCCTCCTTTCTGATTGACCACCGCAATGATGGTTGCTTTTTTCGACATTTTTCGTCACTCTCCTTCCTCTCGCTTCATTTTCAATTTCTTAAATCCTCCTTCCAAATATCCGTGTGACATATCGTGCCGAACAAGAGCATCGTAGTAGGTGTCTATTGTCGTCGGCGCATTGTATATCGTAGTCAGCATATACTGACGGATATTTCTAATCTTTGTGGTGTTTTCCTTGAAGCAGTCCATAACATATCGAATGTGTTCGACATTCAGTTTCATAAACCGACTGCGGACAATTTCTGCCGGACGCTCCTCTGCACCAATGCGAATCAACGGTCGCTTCGTGCAAACTGTTTCAACGATCAACTCCAGAATGTTATCCAGCATTTCAGAATGCACGGCACAAGATCGGCTTTTTTTGCCGCTACGAGCGCGCGCATAAAACTGGTTTTGCTCTCCTGTTGAACCACAAATTGTCC
>DEUP01000034.1 GCA_002362625.1 Clostridiales bacterium UBA3259 | reverse complement strand
ATTAGACTTAACAAAACATTAGTTAACATCTTCTGTCAGGGTCAGCTCCACGCTGTACTGCTGACCGCCCCGGTAGATCACGGCGGTGAGATTGTCTCCTACCTCCATTCCATAGAGGATGGTTTTCAGCTCATTCATGGTGGTGATTTTGGTGTCGTTCAGGCTGATGAGAATGTCGCCCTGGGTGACGCCCTTTTCATAGGAATCACTGTTGCGCTCCACATGGGTGATATACAGGCCGGAGGGAAGACGATAATAGTGCTGGTAGAAGATGGAAAGAGATTCGCCGGTAATGCCCAGGGTGGGCCGCCCGGACACATAGCCCTGGGTGATCAGCTGATTCACAATTTCCTTAACGGTGGTGCTGGGAATGGCAAAGCCAATGCCCTCCACGCCAGAGGAATTGGTAAAGGTTCCAATCTTCATGGTGTTGATGCCCACCACCTGGCCATAGCAGTTGATCAGCGGCCCGCCGGAATTGCCGGTATTTAAGGCGGCGTTGGTTTGAATCAGGGTCATGGTATGGCCGTTCACGTCCACATCCCGATTGATGGCGGAGACAATGCCGTTTGTATAGGTGCCCCGGAATTTTACCCCCAAGGGATCCCCGATGGCAACCACCGTATCACCCACCCGCAGGGCAGAGGAATCCCCAAACTGAGCGGGAACCAGGTCATCAGCCTCCACCCGCAACAAGGCCAGGTCGGAAATCTCGTCCCGGCCCATGATTACGGCGTTCATGGTGCGGTTGTCGGTAAGCTGAACAGAAACAGAGGCGGAATCCTCCACCACATGGGCGTTGGTAATCAAATAGCCGTCCTGACTTAAAACCACGCCGGTGCCGGAGCTGGTACCGCCCGTGGTGGTGCTGGTGATGGATACCACAGAGGGGATGTTACGGGTGTAGATATCCTGAAGGGACAGTCCGGAGGCTTCCGGTGTATTTTCCGGACTGATGGGAGAGGGCTGAAGCTCCATGCCGATGGATTCCTCCACCAAGGGGAGGGTTTCCGCGACGGTATAGGAAATGGTCTCCGTTTCGGTCTGACCGGCGGTGAAGGAGATGGCGTAGTCCGCCTGCTCCTGAAGCTTGATTTTCTGAAACAGCTTAATATTGAGAAGACCCAGCAGGGTAATGATGCCGCAAAGAAAGATAATCAGAATCAGCAGCGCCGCGTACATGCCGCCCTTGTCCTTGGGAGGCTGGGTGGGTCCGGTACCATAGACGCTGTCGTCCCAGGCGGTATGGTGATGATATTTGCGTTCGTCCATAGACAGATCCTCCGATATTAATTGACAAGAGGCATGGTAAAGGTAAAGGTGGTCTTCCCATCCTTGCTGCTGACGGAGATGTTCTCTCCGTGGCTGCAAACAATGGTCTTGACAATATAAAGACCCAGGCCCCAGCCGTCCCGATTCTGGGAGCGGGATTTATCCAGCTTATGGAACCGGTCAAAGACCAGAGGCAGCTCCTCCGGGGGAATGGTGTCGCCCTCATTGCTGACAGAGACATAGGCCTTGCTGCCGCCCTCCCGGATGCTCAGACCGATGGTTCCGCCCTGAGGACAGAATTTTACAGCGTTGTCCAGCAGATTATAGATCACCTGGGTGATATAGTCCTGGTTCGCCATGGTGTAAACCGGGTGCTCCGGCATGTTTACATCCACATTCAGGCCCTTATCGGTGATCTTCTTTTCGAAGGTAATCAGTACCTGACCCAAGGCTTCCTCCAGGTCGAAGTGCAGCTTTTTTTCTTCGGGGATGCCCTTTTCCTTTTGCAGCTGGGAGATGTCCAGCATACTGCGTACCAGACGGCTGAGACGTTTCGTTTCGTCGGAAACGATCCGCAGGTAGTGATCCCGCCTTTCCGGAGGAATGGTACCGTCCAGAATTCCGTCCACATAGCCGGAAATCGTGGTCATAGGCGTCTTCAGCTCGTGAGATACGTTGGCCACAAATTCCTGACGCTGGTATTCGCTTTTTTGCAGAGAGGAGGCCATGTTGTTGAAGGCCAGAGTCAGCTCCTCCATTTCCTCGGAGTAATGATCTTCTACCTTGACCCGGGCTTCCAGATTCCCGTGGCCGAAGTCGGTGGCGGTTTTCGCCAGCTCCCGGAGAGGGCGGCTTTCCCTTCTGGCAAAGGCGGTGACCGCCAGCACCGAAACCACTACCACAAACAGCGCGGCGGTAAGGAAGATATTGGAGATCTTGTTTTGGACCGCGGTAGTGGTAGCGGTGGGACAGGAAATCATGACGATTCCCGTGGCCGTTTCGTCCACCATAATGGGAACGGATACCACATAGCGCTGCTCGTCATATAAGCCCTGCAAAATCCCGGTGGTGGAATCACTGCCGTTGCGGATTACCTTATCCAGATAATCTATGTTCAGCTGCAGGCCCTGATGATCGCAGGCATTGCGGCCATGGGAGCATAAAATGACATAGCCCTCCCGATCACAGATTACAGCGTCGGCGTGGGTGACCTGGGAGATCACATCCAGGTTCAGGAGAAATTCCCGACAGATCAGGTTTCCCTCCACGGTATAGGAGGCGGCAAGATCCGCAATGACTTCGGCGTCCTCCTTCAGCTTGGAAACGGAGTTTCCCTCCAAATAGTCTGTGACCTGGATCTGAAAGGCGGCCCCCAATATGGTCAGCGCCAGCAGCAATATGGTTGCCGCCATGGAGAAGTTACGGCCGAATGAGGTTTTCATAGCTTACAGAACCTCAAATTTATAGCCGACACCCCAGACGGTTTTTAGACTCCAGCTTTCGCTGACCCCTTCCAGCTTCTCCCGGAGACGCTTTACATGGACGTCCACCGTCCGGGAATCGCCGAAGTAGTCAAAGCCCCAGACCTCATCCAGCAGCTGATTGCGGGTGTATACCCGGTTGGGAGAGGAAGCAAGGTAATAAAGAAGCTCCATTTCCTTAGGCGGCGTATCCACCTTCTTGCCGTTTACCGTCAGCTCGAAGGCGTCCATGTCGATAATCAGCTTGTCGAATACCAGGCGGCGGGCCTTCTTTTCGGCGGTGGCTCCGGTGCTGCGGCGAAGGACAGCCTCAATCCGGGCCAGAACCTCCTTCATTTCGAAGGGCTTGGTGATATAGTCGTCGGCGCCGGTTTTCAGGCCGGTGACCTTATCGTCCGTCTCGCCCTTGGCGGTGAGCATGATAACAGGGGTCTGAGATTCGGCACGGATGGCCTTGCAGACAGACCAGCCGTCCATCACCGGCATCATCACATCCAGCAACACCAGATCCGGCTTGATGGCCCGGAATTTGGACAAGCCCTGACCGCCGTCACCGGCTACGGTTACGGCGTAGCCCTCTTTTTCCAGGTACATTTGCAGCAGCTCCGCAATGTTGCGGTCATCCTCTACGATCAGAACAGATACAGCCATTGTTTATTTCCTCCTTTTACCGATTTCTTTTCCATTTAACCATATTATAGCGTAAAATGGTAAATTGGCGTGAACAATTTGTAAAGAGTTGCACCCCAATTTGTGAACAGCGAAATGAAAAGAGGCATCGCCCGGCGCAAGGCCGGGCGATGCCGAAACGGACATATAAAATTACACAAAGAACTGGAACAGGCAGAAGGCCGCGTAGATGCACAGAAGCAGAATGCCCTGCCACTTCTGGAGCTTCTTTTTGGTGAGAGAGGGAACCGTCAGCAGGAGCATGACAATCAGCATCAGGGGAATATCCAGCACCAGGGAAGCGTTGTGGCCGCCGATCAGCTTACCAACAGGCACCTCAAAGGGAGCCAGGGTGACGGCTAGGCCGGAAACCAGCACCAGATTGAACACGTTCGCGCCGATGACATTGCCGATGCCCAGGGAGGCATGGCCCTTTTTCAGGGAGGTAATGGTGGTAACCAGCTCCGGCAGGCTGGTGCCAAGGGCTACGAAGGTCAGCGCAATGACGGTTTCCGGAACGCCCAGAGCCTGAGCGATGTTGGTGCCGTGCTCTACCAGCAGGTTTGCGCCCCAGGCGATGAGGGCGGCGCCGATTACCAGCAGCACCAGCTCCTGCAGGAGGGTTCGTTCCTTGCCGCCCTCTTCCTCCTCATGCTCCACGGCGTCCGGATTTTTCAGGCCCTGACGGACGTTGATCACCAGGTATACGACGAAGATCAGCAGCATCACAATGCCCATCCAGCGGGGAAACTCACCCAGCAGATAGGCAGCCACACAGTACAGGGCGGCGGAGCCGAAGAAGAAAATGACAGGCACTTTCATGGTTTTTACGTTGACGGGACCGGGATTGCAGGCCACGGAAATAGCGGCGATCAGGGAGGTGTTACAGATGATGGAACCGATGGCGTTGCCGTAGGCCATGGCTCCCTGACCTTGCAGGGCGCCGGTGGCGGAAACCATAACCTCCGGCAGGGTAGTGCCTATGGAAACCACGGTTGCGCCCACGATGATGTCAGGCAGATGGAACCGGCGGGCAATGCCGGTAGCGCCGTCAACGAACCAGTCGCCGCCCTTAATCAGCAGCACAAGACCGAAGGCAAACAGCAGGATGGAAATAAGCATTGTAAAAACTCTCCTTTTTCATTCTTGTGGGATACGCTTATGGCGTTATTATATGAGTGATCCTCACCTGTGTAAAGGAAAATCGTGGTAAGGAAATTGTAAAATTTCTATAAAGTAAAGCGTATATTTATTAGGCCGTATCTGAAAACTGGCAAAAATCCCTCACGGTTGGTCATTCTGCCAGTTTTCAGACAGGCCCTGAATAAAATAAAGTTGTTGTCTATTTTATGCCGGCAGGCACCTTTGCCGTCCAGGTAAGTCCCTTGGGGTAGAAAAAGCGCAGCTTTTTCTCCGCAATGGAAAACGCCACCGTCTGAGCGGTGAGCAGCTCTCCGTCTAAATTGATGGGAGAGGGCCTGTCACAGTGAACGGTGAGCCTGTCCGTCCGGAAATACCGAACCAGATTACCCATTTCCCGGTATCGCCCGTTTTTGTACTTTCCGATAAGGCCGGGAACCTGGAGCCGGCTGACCTTTTTCACCAGCAGCACATCCAGAATCCCGTCAGTGGGATCGGCTTCCGGAATGGGGTTGAAGCCGCCGCCGTAAAAACGGCCGTTGCAGACGCAGACAAAGGTCTGCTCAGCGTCAATGGTCTCTCCCTCCACCTCTACCACATAGTGCTCGGAAATGCCCCGGATCACATTGACCAGGGTGGACAACAGGTATGCCCGGAAGCCCTGAATCAGGGGGATCCGCTTATAATTGGCTACGTCCGTGCCGATCCGGGCGTCCAGGCCCACGGAGCAGATGTTCAAAGACAGGGAGTCGTTGCAGCGGATCATGTCGAAGGAAGCTTCCTCCGCGTCCAGCAGCCGCTCCAGGTCATAGAATGCCCTGGGCTCGCTGAACAGCTTCACAAAGTCGTTGCCGCTGCCTCCGGAATAGGCGGTGACGGCGGCGTTGGGATAGCCCGCTGCCCCGGAGGCCACCTCGTTCAGGGTGCCGTCCCCGCCGCAGGCGTAGATGCGCACCTCTTCTCCGGTCTCGGCGGCCTCCCGGGCAAGCTGGCGGCAGTGGCCAGGGGCTTGGGAGACGACAATTTCGTAGTCAAGGTGCTGTTTGTCACAAATTTTCTGAATTTCAGCGGTGTAAATGGGGGTGCGGTCACGGCTGCCTGCCGCGGGGTTGATGATGAACAGGTGCTTCATATGTTTTTCACTCCCGGTATCCGGTTTTTTTCTGTGGAAAAATGCTGGGTAAGCGGGTATTGGAGAAAACAGAGAAATCAATTGAAAGAAATCCGCTTCAAATCGAAATCCAATATCTCTGTTCTACATTGCCATCTGAATTGACAAATTCGTTTTCAAGGACGCCGCCGTTTTTTATAATGGTTCTGGCGGAAGGAATATTATCCTTATCACATGTCATCAGGACGTGATCAATCCCCAGCTTCTTGCATTCCATCAGAGCCAGGCGAACGATTTGCGTCCCATAGCCCTTTCCTCTTTCACTGGGTCGGATTCCGTCCCCGATATGACCGCCTTCTCGCAGCAGGGAATCATTCAGATAGTGACGGATATTTACTGCCCCAAGAAGCCTGTCTCTGCTTTCGTCCAGCAGAAAGAAAACCGAATCGGGAACATGGCCTTCTGTCGCTTCCTTTGATTCCAGGTGCTCCAAATAATCATCAAAATTGTGACAATCATTACGGAAGATGGCCCAGGGGGAACGATTTGTGTGGTGGAGTTCCTGGTCAAGCTTCCACTCGTCAATCATTTCACACAACTGTTTTTCATAGGCCTTTGTGAGTTTTATCAAAATGAGAGCCATAAGCGTTTCCTTCTAATTTTTTGGTTTTCTGCTTTCACCGGTATACATGAAATAGTTGCACTGAATCATACCGTTGTAGAGCTTGCGCTTCTTGTCGCAGCGTTTTCCAAAGTAATGCTCAAACTCCGGCTCGGAGGTGATGATATACTTTTTCCAGCCGTCGGCGTATCGCAGGTGCCGGCCCAGGGCGGTATACAGCTGCTGGGCGCTCTTCTGCTCCAGCATCCGCTGGCCGTAGGGCGGGTTGCAGATGAGAATACCGGAATCCGAGGGAAGGCTCATCTTGGTGGCGTCACCGTCCTGGAACTTCGCCACGTTTTCCACTCCGGCCTTCCGGGCATTGGCCATGGCCAGGGATACGCATTTGGGGTCATTGTCGCTGCCCAGAATCCGGTAGTTCCCCTGGAACTCCTTGTCCTTGGCTTCCGCTCGCACTTCCCCCCAGACGGAGGCCGGGAGCCAAGGGAAGGACTCCCCACTGAACCGGCGGTACATGCCGGGAGCCTTGTTCCGGGCAATGAGGGCAGCTTCAATGGGAATGGTGCCGGAGCCACAGAAGGGGTCCCATACAAAGTCCCGGCCCCGATACCGGGTGAGCATCACCATGGCGGCGGCCAGGGTTTCCCGAAGGGGCGCTTCGTTGGCGTTGGCACGGTAGCCCCGCTTGTGGAGCCCCGGACCGGAGGTGTCCAGGTACAGCTGGACCCGGTCGTTCATGATGGAAAACTGAAGCTGATATTTCGCTCCCGTCTCCGGCAGCCAGGATACGCCGTATTTTTCACCCAGCCGTTTGGAGGCGGCTTTTTTGATGATGGCCTGGCAGTCGGGAACGCTCATGAGGGTGCTGTTCAGGCAGTGACCCTTCACCGGAAAAGCGCCGTCCCTGGGGATATAGTCCTCCAGATTGCAGCGACAGACCCCCTGGAACAGCTCTTCAAAGGTCTTCGCCGGAAAGTCGGCAAGGACAATCAGCACCCGCTCACCGGTGCGAAGGCAGACGTTGGCTTTTGCCATGGCCCGGCCGTCGCCGGAAAACAGCACCCGGCCGTTTTCCACCCGTACGTTTTCCATGCCAAGACGGCGCAGTTCGTCCCCCGCAATGCCCTCCAGACCGAAGAGGCAGGGAACGGAAAATTCAAAATTTGTCATATTTCCTCCAAATTCTCTTTCACGGAATCAGCTTCTTGGGCTTTATATACCGCTCTTCCTCAGAAAAAACGCAGCCGCAGTATTTTTGCATATAGAAGCCGTGCTCCCGGGCAAAGGCCTGCCCCTCCTTAAAATAAGGCCGGAAGTCCCGGTACAGGAAGGTTACGCCGTATTCCGCGGCGGCCCGTTCCGCAACCTCCCGCATCAGCTCGTGCTTCTGGTAGGGGCTGATGAACAGGGAGGAGGTGAAGCTGTCAAAGCCGCCCTCCGCCGCCTGCCGGGCGGTTTCGTAGAGACGCATCTCATAGCACTTGACACACCGGCCGCCGATGTCCTCAGCAACAGCCCGGACAAAGGGCCGCAGGGCGTAGTCGTTTTTCATAATCAGAGGCAGCTCAATTTCCTTGGCGTAGCCTTCCAGACAGTTCCGGCGTGCCCGGTACTCGGTGACAGGGTGGATATTGGGGTTATACCAAAAGCCGGTGACCTCAATCCCGTCGGTTCGCAGAATGTCAATGGGTCGGTTGGCACAGGGAGCACAGCAAATATGCAGCAGGGTCTTCATGGGATTCCTCCTGAATGCGTCGCTTTTTTGCTCCCCGGGGGTACCGGGGAGCAATTTCATTTATCTTACCATGAAAGCGGGGTAAATGCAAGAATTATTCCAAAATCTCCCCGAAAACCCCGTCTCGGAACACTTCTTTTATGAAAACCTTTCGAATTTCGTTATGGAGGCCGTCTCCCGGGGCATAGACCTTTACGTAGTTGGGGGCGTGGCCGGTGTAATACCCGGCCTCCCGTTCCTCAAACAGAACCTCCAATGTGGCACCCACCAGCTTTTCCCGGTATTTCCGGCTCATTTCGGCGGCTGCGGCAATGGCCTGACGGCTACGCTGCTCTTTTACGGCGTTTCCCAGCTGTCCTGGCATCTTGTCCGCGGGAGTTCCGGGACGGCGGGAGTAGGGGAAGATGTGCATATCCGCAAAGCCGCATTTTTGGATGAACCGAAGGCTTTCCTGGAATTCTTCCTCTGTCTCCCCGGGGAAGGCAACGATCATATCCGTGGTAACGGCGCAGCCCGGAAAATAGCGCTTCAGCAGAGTGACGCTTTCCAAATACCGGGCGGTGTCGTACTTCCGCTTCATCCGTTCCAGCACCGTGTCACAGCCGCTTTGCATACTCAGATGGAACTGGGGACAGAGGTTATTCAGTTTACATAATCTTTCACAAAAATCTTTCGTCACGATCCTGGGTTCCAGAGAACCCAGCCGGATGCGAAGCGTGGGCACCGCCTGACAGACGGCCTCAATCAGGTCGGACACGGGAGGCTTTCCTGGCAGGTCCGCGCCCCAGCCGGCAATCTCAATACCGGTGACCACAATCTCCCGGTAGCCTTTGTCTGCCAGTTCCCTGGCCTGTTCCACCGCAAGGTCGATTGGCGCGGAACGGATGGGGCCTCTGGTATAGGGAATGATGCAGTAAGTACAGAAGTTGACGCAGCCGTCCTGTACCTTCAGCATGGCCCGGGTACGCTCCTCCAGCCCGCCGGGAGGGAGAACCTCAAAATCACGGCGGCGCAGGGCGTTGTCCAGGATTTCCCTGTGGGCACGATCCTGGGCAGTGGACAGCACCAGCTCCACAAAGGCCTGCCTGTCAGCACTGCCTCCGATCACATCCGCGCCCAGGGCCCGGACGGCGTCGGCGTCGTGCTGGGTGTAGCAGCCGCAGACGGCAAGGACGGCGTCGGGATGCTCCCGGTGGCACCGGCGGATCATGGCCCGGTTTTTCTTATCCGCCACAGCGGTGACGGAACAGGTGTTGATAATATAGCCGTCGCAGTCCTCTGAGAAGGGCGCGATGGTGTGGCCCCTTTGAATCAGCAGACGCTCCATGGCTTGGGTCTCATATTGATTTGTCTTGCAGCCCAGTGTGAAAAAAGAGAACTTCATTTGTTAAAACCACCAAAAACTAATGTCATAAATTGTATTAATCGTCCAAACCGACAGTTGCATTTTTTTGTCAACCTGCTATAATAAATGGTATCCAGCGGGAAATGGGAAGTCGGATTTACAGACCGATCATCCCCCCAATTATACACGAAGAACGGATATTTGTACAGTTGGAGGGAAGACTTTTTATGTGGGAATTTAAAGTCAGGCTGAGATCCGTCAAGGACGTTCAGGACTTTGTAGGCCTGGCAACCACCATGGGCTTTCCTGTTGAGGTGGAGGATGACCGCCACAGAGTGAACGGCGGCAGCTTTATGGAAATGTTCTGCCTGGACTGCACCAGCGCTTTGACGGTATCCGCCAAGTGCAGCGAGGAACAGTTCGCGGCCTTTCGGAAAGCGGCGGAACGTTTTACTGTTTAAAATATGGCTCTAGTAGCACCGTCCCGGGAATACCTGGGGCGGGTTTTTTTACTTTTAGGAGCCTTCATTGACTTTTATGAGGCGGCTGTGTATAATGAAAGGCGTGTTCACAAGGAGGATGCTTTATGAATTTTTTGTACTATTCCCTGTTTGCGGCCCTGGCTGTGGTATTGGATCAGGCGGCGAAGTATTTGACGGTGCTGTTTATTCCCTTGGGGGAAACAGTCCTCTTTCTGCCCGGTGTGCTGAATCTGACCTATGTGCAAAACGATGGGGCAGCCTTTTCCTCCTTCCAGGGAAGGCAGGGATTGTTCCTCCTGATTTTTGTGGTGTTTACCGGCATTGTCCTGTATGAGTATTTTTGTAAGCCCATGGCCTTTACAAAATTTGAGCGTTGGTGCATTGCCGCCATTTACGCGGGAGGCCTGGGAAACATGATCGACCGGATCCGCCAGGGCTATGTGGTGGATATGATCGAGACGGCGTTTATGGAATTTCCTGTGTTCAACGTGGCGGACTGCTTCATTACCTGCGGCTGCGCCCTGCTGATGATCCATCTGGCCTTTTTCAACAAGAAATTCTGGAAGGATGAGAAGAAGCATGGAAGTGATAGCTGACCTGCCAGGGGAGCGGCTGGATGCGTTTCTGACCCGCGCCAGCGGGAATCTCAGCCGGAGCGCCGCCCAGAAGCTCATTGAGGAAGGACACGTCCTGCTCAACGGGAAGCCGGGAAAGAAAAACGACCGGTTAAATCCGGGAGACAGGGTGGAGTACACCATCCCGGAAGCCAAGCCTGTGGATATTATTCCAACAGAAATGACCCTGGAAATCGTCTATGAGGACGAGGATGTGCTGGTGATCAACAAGCCCAAGGGGCTGGTGGTGCATCCGGCGGCGGGACACAGCGATGACACCCTGGTAAACGGTCTGCTGTATGCCATGGGAGACAGCTTAAGCGGCATCAACGGAGAGCTGCGTCCGGGCATCGTCCACCGGATCGATAAGGACACCTCCGGCCTGCTGGCCGTGGCGAAAAACGACTATGCCCATACCATGCTGGCCTCCCAGCTGAAGGATCACACCATGGCCAGAACCTATGAGGCCGTTGTCTGCGGCAGCTTGAGGGAGGACAGGGGTACGGTGGACGCGCCCATCGGCCGTCATCCCAGCGACCGGAAGAAGATGTGCGTCACTCAGCGCAATTCCCGAAATGCTGTAACCCACTGGGAGGTGGTTCAGCGGTACCGGGGCTATACCCACATTCGGTGTCATCTGGAAACAGGCCGCACTCACCAGATCCGTGTTCACATGGCCTACATCGGCCATCCTATTTTGGGAGATACGGTTTACGGACATAAAAAACCGGAGTTGGGGCAGTCGAGCCAGTGCCTGCACGCCGGCGCCCTGTGCTTCCGGCACCCCAGGGACGGCAGACCGGTGATGGTCTTTGCTCCGCTTCCGGAGTATTTTCAGGATGTTTTGGACAAGCTCAAAAAAATGAGCGGTGAATAGAAGGAGAAAATCATGGCGCTTTATTCCGATGTACTGCTGACGGTGGACTATGACCGCACATTGACGGCCCCGGATTCCACCATCCCGGAAAAGAATCTGGAGGCCATCCGGTATTTTATGGATAACGGCGGGGCCTTTACGGTCAATACAGGCCGGAGCGTGCCCATGACCAGGGTGTTCCGGGACAGGGTTCCCGTGAACGCCCCTCTGCTGCTGTATAACGGTTCCGCCGCTTATGACCTCAAAAAGGGCAAATTTGAATTTTTACATGAGATTCAAATGGATTTGTGGGAAACCGTCCGTAAATGTGAAGACTGGTTTCCGGAGCTGACTGTGGAGGTACAGGGAATCAAGGCCCATTACCGGTTCCGGGAAAATCCCGCCTGGGACGCCTTCTGCGACAACAACCAGTGCGCCCGGGGCTTTGCCCGGCCTGGGGACGATTTAGGCCCCTTTCTGAAATTCTCCCTTTACGGAAAAATCCGGAAGGACACAGTAGCCGATCTGTTCGCGGGCACGGAGGAGGAGATTCGGGAGATGGATCGGGTGGAAAGCGTATTGAAGGAACGGTTTGGGGAATACTGCGAGGTGTTCCGGGCAGCGTCCCGGATTATTGACGTTCACGCCAAGGGTGTCTCCAAGGGCCGGTCAGCGCTGGAACTGAAGCAGCGGCTGGGAAAGAAAGTCCTGGTATGCGTTGGAGACGCGGACAATGATCTGCCCATGCTCTATGCCGGAGACTACGCCTTCTGTCCCGCTGACGGTGTGGTTGCGGACAGATTTCCTCAGGTGTGCGAATGCGGCGACGGCGCTGTCGCGGCGGTGATTTACGAGAAAATCCCGGAAATTCTGAAAAAGGCCTTGACATAATCATACTTTCATGGTAAAATTCTATGGCTGAATCAGCAAGGTAACAGGGGTCTGCGGGTGTAGTTCAATGGTAGAA
>DEUP01000017.1 GCA_002362625.1 Clostridiales bacterium UBA3259 | reverse complement strand
TTATTCAGCAGACATTATTATAGAACCTTTTTTCCTTGCCCTTCCGGTGCCGGTAACGCCGGGAGGGCATTTTTTATTTGACATGTTTCTCACATTAAGCTACAATATGGATGCAGCGAAATCAGACAACCTCCCCAAGGCATGCGACCGCTGCCCCGCCGCTTCGGCCTCCCCGCCGAAATGGCGGGTTTTTATTTTGTTGCAGCAACAATTCACCGAGTTGACTTCAATTCGTCCACTTTTGGGGACACATGATGTTGTACGGTATTTATAGAACAAATATCCGCAAAACAATATCGGAGAAATTGAAATGACGCGCAAGGAGGTGAAAGAATGCATGAATCTGTATTAAGTCAAACACCGGCGGGAGTGCATTCATTGCGCCCCCGCTGATAAACGCTGTTCAATATTTGTCGTAGATCTGGATCCCCTTCCGGGATATCGCCGTGGCAGGTCCCCAGGAGCGCTTGGACGATGTGACAGGCATGTGAACCCAGTTTTCATATAGTTTCATATCCTTGATACCCATTCTGACAGCACTCTCAAGAATTTTCCGTTTCCTCTCCTCAAAGCCCTTGATTTATCCCATGCCCTGTGCTAAAATATCTTATCATAGCGTCATTCCGGCTGAATGACACAGTGAGAATACTTTTTAGACGGGAGTAATGCATCATGGAAAGAATTCAGACCTTGCAGACCAAGAATCTGTGCGCTTCTGCTGCCAAGGGCGGCTGCGGCGAGTGCCAGACTTCCTGCCAGTCCGCTTGCAAGACCAGCTGCGGTGTTGCAAACCAGCCCTGCGAGAACAAGCAGAGCAAGTAAGAAACGAAGTCTGAAAAGGCACTGCTGAAAGCAGTGCCTTTTTATCAAAAAACGCGTCTTTGAGAAATAAAAAGGAGAATCACCCATGGTACACCAGTATCAGCTAAACGGCTACAACATTGTTTTGGATACCTGCTCCGGCGGCATTCACAGTGTGGATGAAGTGGCCTATGACATCATTGCCCTTTATCCCGCCAGAGATAAGGAAGCGATCGTATCCGAAATGATGGAGAAATACGGTCACCGCCCTGACGTAACACCCCAGGAATTGGAGGCCTGCTGGGAGGATGTGGACGCTCTGGTAAGGTCCGGCCAGCTCTACACCCCGGATACCTATGCCCCTATGGCAGGGTCGCTGAAGGAAAAAAGCGGCAATGTGGTGAAGGCTCTGTGCCTCCATGTGGCTCACAGCTGCAATTTAAACTGCTCCTACTGCTTCGCCTCTCAGGGAAAATACCACGGCGACCGGGCGCTTATGAGCTTTGAGGTGGGCAAGCAGGCTTTGGACTTTCTCATCGCCAATTCCGGCACCCGTACCAATTTGGAGGTGGACTTCTTTGGCGGCGAGCCTCTGCTCAATTGGGACGTATGCAAGCGCCTGGTGGAATACGCCCGCAGCCAGGAGCCGATCTGCCATAAAAAGTTCCGGTTCACCCTGACCACCAACGGTGTCCTCATTGACGACGATGTGATTGCGTTTGCCAACCGGGAAATGCACAATGTGGTTCTCTCTCTGGACGGCCGAAAGGAAATCCACGACCGGTTCCGGGTGGACTACGCCGGTAACGGCAGCTTTGATAAGGTAGTTCCCAATTTCCAGAAAATGGTCAAGGCCCGGGGTACCCGCTCCTATTACATGCGGGGCACCTTCACCCATGCGAATCCGGATTTCGTCAAGGATATCCAGTGTATGCTGGATCTGGGCTTCCGGGAGCTTTCCATGGAGCCTGTGGTCTGCGCTCCCGATGATCCCAGCGGCCTGACTGCCGAGGATCGGGAGATTGTCAAGCAGCAGTACGAAGAGCTGGCTCTGCTGATGCTCCAGAAGGAAAAGGAGGGCGATCCCTTCACCTTCTATCACTACATGCTGGATCTGCAAAGCGGCCCCTGCATTTACAAGCGGATCTCCGGCTGCGGCAGCGGAACGGAATATATGGCCGTCACTCCCTGGGGCGACCTGTATCCCTGCCACCAGTTCGTGGGCGAGGAAAGCTACAAGCTGGGAGATATTTGGAACGGCGTAACCAATGAGGCCCTCCGGGAGGAATTCCGCGGCTGCAACGCCTATTCCCGTCCGGAATGCGACGGCTGCTGGGCGAGGCTTTACTGCTCCGGCGGTTGCGCCGCCAACGCCTACCATGCCTCCGGCTCCATCCAGGGCGTCTACGAGCCGGGCTGTGATCTGTTCCGCAAGCGGATGGAATGCGCCATCATGGTGCAGGTGGCCAGGGCCTATCCCAAAGACTGATGGATACACCTGTTTTTGATTTCTGCCAGCGCTACCAGGAAAGGCAGATTTCCCGTCTCCACATGCCCGGGCACAAGGGTCAGCCCTTCCTGGGCTGTGAAGGGCTGGACCTGACCGAGGTGCGGGGCGCGGATGAACTGTATGCCCCTGATGGCATCATCGCCCAAAGCGAGTCTAACGCCACGGCGCTGTTTGGCTCCGGAAGGACGCTCTATTCCACGGAAGGCTCCTCCCAGTGCATCCGGGCCATGGTAAAGCTTGGGCTGGCTTTGACAAACCCGGCAGGCCGTGGCAAGATCCTGGCCGCCCGGAATGCCCATAAGGCCTTTCTCTACGCCTGCGCTCTGTTGGACGTGGACATTGTCTGGCTGTATCCGGAATCCGGAACGGCTCTATGCTCCTGTCCCGTTACCCCGCAGGCTTTGTCCGCGGCCATTGCCGCCCACCGGCCAAACGCCGTCTACATCACCAGCCCTGACTATCTGGGGCAGATGGCGGATACATCCGCCCTTGCCCGGGTCTGCCATGAGGCCGGGATTCCACTGCTGGTGGACAACGCCCACGGCGCTTACCTCCACTGGCTGGGCCTTCACCCCATGGATCTGGGAGCCGATATCTGCTGTGACTCCGCTCACAAGACTCTGCCGGTACTCACAGGCGGTGCTTATCTGCATCTCAGCCCATGGGCCAATGACCGTGTGGGAGCGGAGGCCAAGGCAGCCATGGAGCTGTTCGGCTCTACCAGCCCCTCCTACCTGATTCTCCAAAGCCTGGACCGGTGCAACGCCTATTTGGAACAGAATTTTCCCCAGGCCCTTCAGCGCTGTATCCTCCGGGTTCATTCGCTTCGCCAGAGAATTCCCATTCCTGATGTCTCCCAGGAGCCTGTGAAGGTGGTTTTGGATGGACATACCCTGGGCTATACCGGCCATCAGGTGGCCGAGCTTCTCCGGGCAAATCACTGCGAGCCGGAATACGCGGATGACCGGTATGTTGTCTGTATGTTCACTCCCCAGAGCCGGGAGGAGGACTATGCCCGATTGGAGCAGGCCCTGCTCTCTCTGCCTGCCCGCACCCCCTTAGCCGAGCCTCAGCTTCTTTTGATCCCGTCAGAGGCGGTTATGACGCCCCGGCAGGCCATTTTCGCCCCTCATGAGACCATTCCCGTTGAGAAGGCCCTGGGCCGGATCTGCGGCAGTCCCACCGTCTCCTGTCCTCCGGCCATTCCTATTACGGTATCCGGTGAAATCATCACGAAAAACGCCCTTTCTCTGTTTCAAAAGTACAAAATCCCTACCGTTTCCGTGGTAAAGCGCTGATCCTTCCGCCGGGCCGCAAAGCCCGTATCCGACCCAGACTGGGTTGTATGCGAAATAATCCTTACCGAGGTATACACAATGGAATTTATAAAGCCGAATACGAATTTTCTGGACGAATACCTGTCCGCGTGCAAAGAGTCGCTTGATAACCATATTACCGAGTGGATGCCTGTGGAGGAGGCGGACTTTGAAGCCTGGAAGCAGCGGGCCTTGTCTGTCTACCATATGCTGGAAAGCGGCAAAAACCTGCCGGATGGGATTCCGCGAATGGAAACATATTGGTGTATAGACGGCAGTCAATTCATAGGTGAAATTCAAATTCGCCCATTCCTGACAGCAGAAGAAGCAAAAGCCGTAGGCCATATCGGATACGCTGTCAGATACACCATGTGGAACAAGGGCTTCGGTACGAAGCTGCTGCGGTACGCTGTGGATAAGCTCCGCGACCGCGGCGTATCCCCAATCTATATCGCCTGTCACGGGGACAATATTGGCTCAAACAAAGTCAGCCAAAAGGTTGGTTTTGAATTTATGGAAGCGCGGGATTCCGACAGTCGGACGGAAAACCTGTACATCTTCAGATAAGGAAGTAACGGATCCTATAGAAATGTTCCCCAAATGGAGAAATACAAATGTATTTCCCATTTGGGGAACTGTGTATTTGAAGGCATGGGCGCTGCCCCTGGGGCATCCCTTATTCCAACGATTTTGCCTGAAACAGCTCCAACCCTGCCACATCGCCAACCACAATCACCGCGGGAGCGCGGACATCCTTTGCCCTGACCGCAATGTTCCCAAGCGTCCCCCGGACGGCCTGCCTGATGGGCGCGTTTCCGCCGGAGATCACCGCCGCCGGCGTCTCCGGGCTTTTTCCTCCGGCAATCAGCTGGGAGGCGATGGCTTCCAACCGGGACAGGCCCATCAGGAACACCAAGGTCCCCTCCAGGGCGCTGTAACGCCCGTAATTCCCGCCTTCATCGGCAGTGTGAGCGGTGATGATATGCACTTCCCTGCTCAGCCGCCGGTGGGTCACCGGGATTCCCGCCTCACCGGGGATGGCAATGGCGGAAGAAATGCCGGGAACCACCGTAACAGGAATTCCCGCTTCCTTCAGGGCCAGAGCCTCCTCTCCGCCCCGTCCAAAGACGAAGGGGTCGCCTCCCTTTAACCGCACCACATTCAGCCCCTCTTTGCCCAGCTCCACAAGCGTCCGGGAAATCTCCTCCTGGGATGCGGAGTGCACACCGCTGCGCTTTCCCATATAGATCCGGCGGGCACTTTCCGGGGCCATGCCCAGAATCTCCGGGTCGATAAGATCATCATAGACCACCGCGTCGCAGCTTCTCAGCAGCCGCATAGCCCGGAGGGTCAGCAGATCCGCCTTCCCGCAGCCCGCTCCCACCAGCGCAACCTTTCCAACCCGGCCTTTGGCGCCTTTCAGGATCCGGTTGAAGGTCTCCTCCGTCAGCGGACCGTTCTGCTTCAGGCACTCGTCGCAGAGGCGCTTCATTGTTTTGGCGTGATTCTCCTCCGGAACACAGCTTTTGACCTCCGGCCGCTTTTCTTCCAGGAAGTCCAGAATTTTATCGTATTCCTCCGGCAGCAGATCCCCAATCTGTTCCTTCAGCCGTACCGCCGCCGTGGGACTGGCTCCGGCGGTGGAAATACCCACCGTCAGCTTTCCCCTGCGCACCAGAGCGGGAAACAGAAAGGTACAGGCCTTGGGATCGTCCACCACATTCACCGGGATGTTTCTTTCCCGGCACAGCGCGGCTATGGCGTGATTTTCATCACCTTTGTCCGTTGCGGCAATGACGAAGGCCAGACCGCCCAGAACGTCTTCAGGCGCAAAGGGGCGCTCCTGAAGCTTCAGCCCAGGAATCTCCCGGATCCGGGACTGGATCTCCGGCGCAACCACCGTCAGCTTAGGGCCAAAGGGCAGCAGCTTTTCGATTTTCCGCAGGGCAACGGTTCCGCCGCCCACAATCAATCCTTCTCTTCCGGACAACTCCGTAAAAATAGGAAACCAGGCCATATTCACCCCTCCCCTTCCTCAGGCACACAAAAATAGCGAATTCCCATCTGGGTATCGGCCCGAATCACGTTCACACGGAACACCCGATCCAGCACGCTGCTTTGGAAAACCTCCTCCGGAGTTCCCATTCCAACGATCCGTCCCCGCTCCAAAACCGCCACCCGGTCCGCGTTTTGCAGGGCCATGGGCAGATCGTGGAGCACCAGCGCCACCGCTTTTCCCTCTTTTGCCAACGCCCTTGCCAGCGCCATGGTTCGAAACTGATGGGCCACGTCCAGATAGGTGGTAGGCTCGTCCATCAAAACCGTCTGGGTCTGCTGGGCAATCACCATGGCAAGATACACCTTTTGCCGCTGTCCGCCGCTGAGGGCGGGCATGGGCCGATTCCGCACCTCCCAGGCGTCCATCCGCCGGAGGGCGTCCTCCGCGATCTGGTGATCCTCCCGCCGGTACTGCCGGGGATAGCCCAGATAGGGAAACCGGGCGTGGAGCACCATTCGATAGGCTGTGATATTGGGTACCGCCCGGGACTGGGTCAAAAAGGCGGCCCGCTGGGCAACATCTCTGGCGGAACAGGCGGAAATCTCCCGCCCATCGATTCGGATTTCCCCGCCGGATTTGGGAATCATCCCCAGGGCGGTGCGAAGCAGGGTGCTTTTTCCGCAGCCATTGGGACCAATTAAAATCAGCACCTCTCCTGGCTGAATGGATAACGAAACATCATGCAGCACGGTGGTATCGCCGTAGCCGGCGCATACATGGCACAGCTCAATCATGGGTTCTCTCCCCTCTCTGGCGCACCAGCAGCCACAGGAAGAAGGGCGTGCCGATATAGCTTAACACAATGCCCACGGATACCTCATAGGGCGACGCCACCGTACGGGCCAGAAGGTCGCAGAAGGTCAGCAGGATCCCGCCTCCCAACGCGGAGGCCGCCATCAGAGGCAGGCTGTCCTCCCCTGCCAGGGAGCGCATCACATGGGGCACGATCAGCCCCACAAACCCCAGCAGGCCGCTGAAGCTGACAGAAGCGCCTGCCATGGCAGCGGCCAGAATCAGCAGAATCAGCCGCACAGGCCGAACGGACAGGCCCAGACTTTGGGCAGTCTCACTGCCCAGGGCCAGCACGTCCAGCTGAGCCGACATGCTGAAGGCCGTGATCATGGCAGCGGCGATCATCACCGCCGCGGGCAGAATCTTTGCCATAGTCACCCCGTTGAGTCCGCCCACCCGGAAATCCGTATATCCGGTGAGGGCATCCGGCACCAGCATAATGATGGTATCAATTCCGGCGCTGAACATCCCGGAAATGGCAACGCCCGCCAGAACCAGCGTAATCCGGGAGGCTCCGGTGCGTTGGGCAAACAGCAGCACCAGCATGGTGCCCGCCAGGGCGCCCAAAAACGCCGCAATGGGAATCAGATTCACCGCCGCCGGAAAAAAGGCGCAGCACAAAATCGCCCCCAGTCCCGCGCCGGAGTTGACGCCGATAATATGGGGCGCCGCCAAGGGGTTCGCCATCACCGTCTGGATAATCACGCCGGAAACCGCCAGAGCCGCCCCCGCAAGCACGCTTCCGCAGGTGCGGGGCAGCCGGGAATACAGCACGATCCGACCGTATACGCTGGCATTTTCCCCATGAAACAGGGCATCCGCCACCGCCTTCAGGGGAACAGGCACCGCGCCGATACAAATGCTCATAGACGCCAGCACCATCAAAATCCCCAGCAGGGTCAGGCAAAGGGCCAGCGGGTGGTTACGCAGCCGGGTAAAGGATGTCCGCAAGCTGCTCATATGCCTCTCCCCACTTCGCGTTTGGCTTCAGGTTGAACATTTTCTGATCCATAACATATACCCTTCCTTCCTTCACCGCCCGAAGGGTCGCCCAGGCGGGATCGGTGCCCAGGGTCTTCCGGAAGGTCTCCTCCGCCACACTGGGATCGGCGCTCTGGTATACCAGGAAAATGGCGTCCGGGTCGTCCACCATAATGGCTTCAATGCTCAGGTTTTCCAGCAGGCCCGTGTCGCTGTCCGCAATGTTCACGCAGCCCATGTCATGGAGCATCTCTCCCAGCACACTTCCCTCGCTGTTCTTTACCTTGCAGCTGGAGGAAGAGGAACGGATATACAACACCTTGGGGGCGCTGCCGTCTGCCCGGGCAATGGCTTCATTCACCTGCGTCTGAATGTCCGTACCGTGGAGCCGGTAGGCATCCTGATTCCCGGTGATTTGGGTGCAGATTTCCAGCATGTGAAGATACTGGTCGAAGGTACTCACCTCAAAATACGCGGTGGGGATGCCCATGGCGGCAAAGGTAGGCTCCAGCTCAATATCCAGAGCGGTGTTGCAGCTGGCAATGATAAAGTCCGGCTCCGAGGCAATTATCAATTCCAGGTTCAAATCCTTGGAGGAGCCAATATTGGTCACGCCCTCCAGGGGAAGATTATCAAAGGAGGTCCAGGCGTCATTTGCCGCCGCCACCAGGGAGTCAGCGCCCCCTGCCAGGCACCAGATATCCACAAAGCTCCCAATCAGCACAGCCACCCGCTTTGGGTTCTCCACGGTAACCTCTCTGCCCAGGTCATCGGTAAAGGTGACCGGGACGTCCACAATTTCCCGGAGGGCTTCCTCAGTCGTCGTCTCAGGCGTCCCCACAGTCTCCGGCTGTACCTGTGCTCCGCAGCCGCCAAGCAGCAGCGCGGCAGCTAAAATCGCAAGAATGGTTCGTTTCATAGTCAATCCTCTTCTTTCTTTATAGCTGCACCGGGGAATATAGGATCAGCGGCTGCCAAGGGGCTCTGATGCCGCCTTTCGAAGATCCTGTCCCCGGTGCTTTCCCTGTATAAGATTTTCAAACCCGGGCGTTAACTTCCCGAAGCTTTTCCCGGATGCTCAGCAGATCGTCAAAGGTTTCCGGGCGCTTGGTTACATCCCGCAGCAGCGCGGAAGGGTGGTAAATGGCGGTGAGCCATATCCCGTTTCGCTGGACCCATTGGCCGTGCTGCCGGGTGATCCGGTAGTCGGGGTCGATCAGACGCTTTGCGGCGATCCGGCCCAGGCACACAATGACCTTTGGCTTCACCAGCGCCACCTGATTGCGCAGATATCCGATGCAGGCGTCCTGCTCCGTCTCCAGAGGGTCCCGGTTCCGGGGCGGACGGCACTTGACAATGTTGCAGATATAGCAGTTTTCCTTCCGGTCAAGATCGATGATGGTAAGCATATCATCCAGCAGATGTCCCGCGGGGCCTACAAAGGGAATCCCTGTCAGATCCTCCTGTTCGCCGGGTCCTTCTCCTATGAACAGGATATCCGCCGTTTCCTTTCCGACACCGAATACCACATTGTGCCGTGTCTGCGCCAGAGGACAGTTTTGACACCCGTCACAGACCCGCTTCAATTCCTCCCAGCCCAGCATCAGCGATTCCTCCTGCGCTCTGCCCGGCGCTTGCGGCGGCGGGCACGGATCCGGTTGCGCATATAGGCATTGAAGGCCAGATAGACCACGGCAATGCCCAAGCCGATAACGCATATGGTTCCCAGGACGGAGAAGAAGCCGGCGCCGCCTCCGCCCTGGCTGCCCGACGCGACGGAATAGATGGTCACGCCGTTTCCATCCGCCCGTTTCACATTGTTCATGGCATAAACCTCCGTCTCCGCCATGACGCTGCCCCGGTATTCAATCTGCATGGTGGCAATGAACTCGCCCTTTTGAATGGGCGCGGTCAGATTGCCGTCCACGATTTTAAAGTTCATCACCAGGTTGTCCATCTGCGCGGCAGCGGGCACCATGGAGTCCACATCCTCCACGCACATACCCACAACGTCGCATTCGCCTCCGGCAACGGTAAACTGGCTCAGAGCCTGGCCCTGGTACAGAATCCGTTTATTCTTAAAGCTGTTAAAGCCCAGCTTGACCAGATTCGTCATTTCCTCATAGTTACCATAGGTTGTGACAATCCAGCTTTTATTCTCCACCGTCACACGGGTAGCGTTCAGGATGACGCCAATGTATTTCTTATCCCCGGATTCCGCGTGGATTACCAGAGAAGCGCCGTAAACCGGGTTATAGCTGGCAACGCCGCCCTTCACCCGGTCGTCATAGAACTGCTGAATGATGCCGTTGTCGCTCATGTAGTTGGTAGTACGGAAGCTGAATTTTTCGTTTTTATTGGTTGCGGGTTTTGTATAGGACGTGGCCTCCAGGATTGTCCGCACCGTTTCGTTTTCTATGGCCGCCAGGTAAATTTTCGCCATATCCCGGGCCGTGGTGACGCACTCCGAGGAATCCAGTCCGTGGACGTTGGTGAAGTTCGTGTTGGTGCATCCGATGCTTTCCGCCCACTGGTTCATTTTCGTCACATGGGCCTGCTGTGTTCCGGAGGCCGCGATGGCCAGACCGATGGCGGCGTCGTTGCCTGTATACAGAAGCATACAATAGGCCAGATCCGAAACCGTCACCACCTCCTCAGGCTTCAGTCCGCTGTGGCTGGAACCGGAGGGCAGACGATAGACATCCGAGGTTAGCGTCACCTGATCCTCCATGGAGCAGGTTTGCAGGGCGACGCACACATTGACCAGCTTTACCAGGCTGCCGGGCGCCATTTTCGTATCCGGGTTCAGGGAGTATACCACAGTACCGGTGTTGACCTCATAGAGGAAGGCCGCCTGAGCGGTATCCACCTTCCGGTCGGAACCGGCCAGAGGCGTCATGCCCTCAATGGTACGGCAGCCCTGGCTTACGCAGACCGTGCCGAAGGCGGCCTCCGTAGCCTGGGGAACGGATTCGGTCACGCCGGCTGTGGTTTCCGTGGATGCCTCCGTTTCATCCGCGGAAACGGTCAGCGCAAGCGGCTCAATCAGCAGGCACAGGCACAGGAAAAGCAGAAAGAATGTATTTTTTTTCATAATTGGCCCTCAATATCCCATTGCCGGACTTGTCCGGCGGTGAAAAATCGTGTATAATGTAGCTTATATTATAACAGCTTTTCCCTTCTTAGTCAATCCGGGAGGTGGATTCTATGAAAAAACAGTCCTTTCCCCTTCTGATCTGCCTGACCGCCGTCTTTTTCTTTTTCATACTGGGTTTCTTTTTGGGCCGGAACAGCCGTCAGGGAACCCTTTCCCTGGAAGTCATCCAGGCGTCCGGAAGCGTCACGGAGCCAGTCCCGGAAACACAAACGGAAGCAAAAGCCGACCCTTTCCCCATTAACATCAACACCGCCACGGCGGAGGAGCTGACCGCCCTCCCCGGCATTGGTCAGAGCCTCGCCCAGCGTATCACAGACTACCGGAGGAAGCACAACGGTTTTTCCTCTATAGAGGAGCTTTTGAACGTTTCCGGCATCGGTGAAAAACGGTTTGATGCGATACGGGACTACATTACCATTGGAGGATAGTCATGAAAATACTGGTCATAGACGATGAAGCCCTGCTTGTCAAGGGCATCCGCTTTAATTTGCAGAACGAAGGGTACGAGGTCATCACCGGCAGCGATGGTCTGGACGCAGTGCGTCTTGTGGAGGAGCAGTCTCCGGATCTGGTGGTTCTGGATGTGATGATGCCCGGCATGGATGGCCTGACGGCCTGCGCCAAGATCCGGGAATCCTCCGACATTCCCATTATCCTGCTCACCGCCAAGGCCGACGACATGGATAAGCTCATAGGCTTTGACCATGGCGCGGACGATTACCTGACAAAGCCCTTTAACATTCTGGAGCTGAAGGCCCGGATCCGGGCGCTGCTTCGCCGGGCCGGCGGCAGTGGAAAGAAGGAGCCGGAAAGCTGCCTGACCATCGGCACCATCACCCTGGACCTGGACGCCCGGAACGCCTACCGAAACGGCACCCTTGCCGATCTTACCGCCAAGGAATTCGACGTGATCGAATTCCTCATGCGAAATCCCAACCGGGTATATTCCCGGGAGGCCCTGCTGGATACCATTTGGGCCTATGAGTACCGCAGCGACATCCGCACCGTGGATGTCCACATCCGCCGTCTTCGGGAGAAGCTGGAAGAAAATCCCGCGGAACCGAAATACATTTTAACGAAGTGGGGCGTTGGCTATTATTTCCGGAAATAAAAAACAGAACCACCGGGGCTACAGCAAAACCCAGTTCCGGTACGGTATGGCCTATGTTGCCATCACCTTTGTGGCTCTCCTGATCTTAAATATCTACTGCTTCGGCATCAGCCAGCGGCTGTTCTACCAGAGCAAGGAGACCTCCATGATTGAAAAATGCCAGCTGGCCTCCGACGAAATCGCCACATTGGAGGTCTTGAATTCCACCACCGTGGCAGGGATCGTCAGCCAGATGGAAAGTCTGAAGATCACCCGCCTGCTGGTGACGGATCCAAGCGGCGTTGCCCTTTATGACAGCGATGGCGCCGCCCTGGGGAGCTTTGTCCTTTTGCCGGAGATCGTCCAGGCTCTGGAAATGGACGCCTCCGCCCCGGAGGGTCACGACGTGTTTTCCTGGTTCTATCACGACGGGGTCATGGATTCCCGGGCCGCCACCCCCATCATCTGCTACGGCAGCCTGGCCGGATGCGTATACATGACGGAGCACGATACCTCCCAGGGCGCGCTGATTGCCTCCCTGCAAAGCACGCTCCTGCGTATCTGCCTGCTTTTGGAGCTGGTGATTATTGTCTTCACCCTTGTTTTCTCCAATACCTTTTCCCGGCGGTTAAACCGGATTATGACCTCCATGCGGATCATCCAGCGGGGCGACTACTCCCACAAGGTTACCATGGACGGCAACGACGAGCTGACCATTCTGGGCAACGAGTTTAACGACCTGACGGAGCGGCTTCAGACCTCCGAGCAAAAGCGAAGCCGGTTTGTCTCCGACGCCTCCCACGAGCTGAAAACGCCCCTGGCTTCCATCAAGCTGCTGACAGACTCCATCCTGCAAAACGACATGGACTTAGCTACCATCCGGGAGTTTGTGGGGGACATCGGCAATGAAGCGGAGCGCTTAAACCGCATGACGGAAAAGCTGCTGTCCCTGACCAGGGCGGAGGGTGCCGTGGAAGCCGCGGAAAGCGAGATCATCTACATGGCGCCCACGGTGCGCCGGGTCGCCCGGATGCTTCAGCAAAACGCCGACAGTGCGGGCATAACCTTCCACCTGGCGCTGGAAGACGACACTCCGGTGCTGATTTTGGAGGACGACCTGTATCAAATCGTCTTTAACCTGATGGAAAACGGCATTAAGTACAATGTACCCGGAGGAAGCCTGACGGTGCGCCTCCGCCGGGAGGAGGACAATGCCTATCTGGAGGTCTCCGATACGGGTATGGGCATTCCGGAGGATGCCATCGGTCACATTTTTGAACGGTTCTACCGGGTGGACAAGGCCCGTTCCCGGCAGACCGGCGGCAGCGGCCTGGGTCTTTCCATCGTCCGCACCATTGTCCGGCGGAACCGCGGAGAGATTGGCATTCAAAGCGCTCTGGGACAGGGAACCACCTTCACCGTTTCCTTCCCTGCCTTTGATACGGAGGTGGACAAGGGATGAAACGGCTGCTATGCCTTATAATTCTTGCCGCCCTGCTTCTGTTCGGATGCTCCGGTCAGGGCCAGCATTTCAAGGAGCCTGTCACCTTCTATTATCTCCGCTCCCAATTCGCGTGCGGAAGCAGCCAGAGCATTCTGGACGGAGAGGAACGGGAGTCCTCCGGCCATCGTGGGGATCTTCGGTATCTCATGGCTCTATATCTTATGGGGCCGTCCGGTGAGGAGCTGCGCTCCCCTCTGCCTCTGGACACCCGGATTCTTTCCGTGGAGCAGGAAGCGTCCGCGGTCACCCTGACCTTAAGCGAGGTACCCGCCTCAATGACCGACGTCTCTTTTTCCCTGGCCTGTGCCTGTCTGGCAAAAACCTGCATAGGGCTGACCCAGGTGAGCAGTGTCACCGTGGTAAGCGGCGCCCGAACCGTCACCATGAGGACGGACAATCTTATCTTAACCGACAGCTATGACGCAACACAAACGGAGGAGACAAAATGAAATTCATTTCCTGGAATGTAAACGGCCTGCGGGCCTGTGTGCAAAAGGGCTTCCTGGACTTTTTTAAGGAAGCGGACGCGGATTTCTTCTGCTTGCAGGAGACAAAGCTCCAGGAGGGGCAGATCGAGCTGCCCCTGCCCGGCTATCACGATTTCTGGAACTATGCCCGGAAGAAGGGATATTCCGGCACCGCCATTTTCGCGAAGCAGGCGCCTGTCAGCGTACGCTATGGTCTTGGCATTGAGGAGCTGGACAACGAGGGACGGCTGATTACTCTGGAATACCCTTCCTTCTTCCTGGTCACCTGTTATACTCCCAACGCCCAGCAGGAGCTTGCCCGAATCGATCATCGCCTGAAATGGGAGGATGCCTTCCGGGATTACCTAAGGGAACTGGACAAGGAAAAGCCGGTCATCGTCTGCGGCGACCTGAATGTTGCCCATCAGGAGATTGACCTGAAAAACCCAGCTTCCAACCGTGGGAACGCGGGCTTCTCCGACGAAGAACGCGCCGCCTTCGGAAAGCTCCTGGACGCGGGCTTTACGGACAGCTTCCGCTTCCTGAATCCGGATGCCACCGGAGCCTACAGCTGGTGGAGCTACCGCTTTAACGCCCGGAAGAACAACGCCGGCTGGCGGATTGACTATTTCCTGGTATCTAACCGCATCGCGGACAAAATCACCGCCGCGCCCATCTATACCGATGTTCTTGGCTCCGACCACTGCCCGGTGGGCCTGGAGCTGGCGCTGTAGGGCTGCCCGGCAGCAGATAGCGGCCCGCTGCCAAATTGGCAGCGGGCCTCATTGTTAGGTTATTTCATCTGGCTGTAGCTTTCACCTTCATTGGCATAGGCGGGTATCACTTATGCGATAGATGGTAAACAACCCCGGACAAGACGCAGGATGCAATTGCGTAAATCAGTCCAATGTTTTTAATCAAAGGCTTCGTCAAATCAAATCCATCGGTAAACGCGATTGCGGCAATTAAGCCAACCCCAGCCAATGTCCAGACGATTAATATAATGTCTACTGAATAAGTCGCCAAAAGCGACTTATTCGCACACCGAAGGTGTGCAGTTACAAAAAACGGCTCTTTTAACCGTTTTTTGTAATTCAGACAGCAA
>DEUP01000015.1 GCA_002362625.1 Clostridiales bacterium UBA3259 | reverse complement strand
ACTTATTCAGCAGACATTACATAGAAAACACAATTCCCACCACAGCGGCTATGCCAATAAACACAATCGGATGCAGTCCCCTGGTCTTCTTCACCTTGTTTGTCAGCAGCCACAGCACCACTGCCAGAATCCAACCCTTCCAGTTAACGGCCGCCTGCTCTGTTAAAAACAAATTCGACGCCATGACGCTCAGGCCCGCCGCGGCAATCAAGCCGGTGGAGGCAGGCCGCAAGCCATAAAAGGCCTGGCTCACATACCGGCTATCCCGGAAGCTTTTGAGGATGGCTGCAATTGTCAAAATCACAATGATGCTGGGCGTGACCAGCCCCAGGGTGGTAGTAATTGCCCCAAGAATCGCTCCAACCGTGCCGTAGGCGTTCATTCCTGTGACGAAGCCCACATAGGTTGCCATATTCACGCCGATGGGGCCGGGCGTGGATTCACTGACGGCGATCATATTGGCAAGATCATTGTGGGTAAACCAGCCGGTGGCGTCGGAGATGTCATAGAGGAAGGGTATGGTAGCCATACCGCCGCCGATGGCAAACAGACCGGTTTTAAAGAATTCCCAGAATAGCTTCAGGTACAGCATTATCCCTTCCTCCCTTCCATTTGCTTCAGAAGGATGCCCACGCCAGCCGCCGCCAGCACAAAGATCACCGGGCTGAGATCCGTCAGGTAGCTTCCCAGGGCCACCACCAGGAAGATGGCGAAGGTAGCCTTATCCAGCACCGCTTTTTTGTACAGCTTCACCACAGCGTTGAGGATCAGCACGCACACGCAGATGCGGACGCCGCCGAAGGCGTGCTGTACCCAAGCCAAATGAGAAAAGGCCTCAATAACCCCGGCAAGCATGGAAATAATCACCAGGGACGGAAACACAATTCCCAGAGAGGCAACGATGCCGCCGGCGATTCCCTTTTGCTTCTGGCCGATGAAGGTCGCAGTATTCACGGCGATGACGCCGGGCGTGCACTGGCCGATGGCGAAGTAGTCCATGATCTCCTCCTCCGTAGCCCAGCCCTTGTTTTCCACGATCTCCCGCTGGAGCATAGGCAGCATGGCGTAGCCGCCGCCGAAGGTCATGACGCCGATCTTGGCGAAGACACAGAACAGGTTCCATAATGTGCGCATAGTTCACAGTCCTTTTTCTGAAATAAGCAGGAAACGACAAGCCTCTTCGGGAAGCTTGTCGTTTTTTTGGAGCTAGTGACCTGACTCGAACAGGCGACCTTCTCATTACGAGTGAGATGCACTACCGACTGTGCTACACTAGCGGCTGAAAGCTTATTTATTATACTGGGAAACACAGAAAAAGTCAACTGCTTTTTCATACTTCATCGGAAATTTGCTTGCGGGTCGCCTTGGTTCACCAATCCTTCTCTTGCCGTCTAACCACAGTCCTCCCGCTCCGCCGGGTGCTTTGGCCTTTTCCCCCTATAGAGACCGCGCTCACTGGTCACACGCAAAACGGGAACAGCACCGCAAAAGGTCTGTTCCCGTTTATGCTATTCCTTTACCGCGGCAAGAATGTACCGCACCAGCTCTTCCCTGCCGTTTCCTTTCTCAGCGGAGAAGGGTATAATGGGGTAGCTATCCGGAAGGCTCAGGTCCTCCCGAATGGTTTTCAGATTGGGTTCCAGCTCGCTTTTTTTCAACTTGTCCATTTTGTTGGCAACCACCACAAAGGGACAGCCGCTTTCCAAAAACCAGTTTGACATGGTGATGTCATTGTTTGTCGGCGGATGCCGGTAGTCCACAATCAGAACCCCCAGATCAATGCGGTTCGCCGCGAAATAATCCTCCATCAGCTTTCCCCAGCGATCCTTTTCACTCTGGGAGACCTTGGCAAAGCCATAGCCGGGCAGATCGACCAGATAGCATTTCCGATCCAGGAGAAAGTAATTGACATGGATGGTCTTCCCTGGCTTGTCTCCTACCCTGGCAAAGTTCTTTCGCTGCAAAAGCCGGTTGATTACCGAGGATTTTCCCACATTGGACTTCCCCGCAAAGGCGATTTCCGGAAGACGGTTCTTTGGAAAATCCTTGGGAGCAGCGGCGGAGATGAGAAATTCCACATTTTGAAAATTCATCCGTCTGCCCACTCCTTACTGCCGCAGCTCAGGCTTGCGGATTTTCTGGGGAACGTCCTTGGGGATATCCGCCAGGATTGTGGGATCCACCTCCGTACGGTGGTTCAGCGCCGCTTCCAGCACCGTGTCCACGGTCTGGGCGCTGATGAAGTTCAGCTGATGCCGAACGGTCTGGTCAATCTCTTCCAGATCCCGCTCATTGTCCTTGGGGATTATGACGGTACGAACCCCATGCCGCAGGGCGGCCATGGTTTTTTCCTTCAAGCCGCCGATGCGGAGCACACGACCCCGTAGGGATATCTCTCCGGTCATGGCAATGTCCCGACGGACGGTGGTATTGGTCAGCGCGGACACCATGGCGGTACACACTGTGACACCGGCGGAGGGCCCGTCCTTTGGCACAGCGCCCTCGGGGAAGTGAACATGGATGTCCTTGGTTTTATAGAAGTCCTGAGGCACGCCCAGCCTCTGGGCGTTGGAGCGGATATAGCTGAGCGCGGCGTGGGCAGATTCCTTCATCACGTCGCCCAGATTGCCGGTAAGCTCCAGCTTGCCGGACCCATCCATAACACCCACTTCCACTTCCAGGGTCTCGCCGCCCACGCTTGTCCAGGCAAGTCCCGTTACAAGTCCCACCTGGTCGGTGCAGGGCAGGCGATCCGGCAGATACTTGCGAACCCCAAGGTATTCTTCCAGGCTGCTTCCCGTAACCGTCACCCGTTTGGGTGTCTCCTGAGTGGTCAAGATCATAGCCGTCTTCCGGCAGATCTCAGCGAAGCTGCGTTCCAGATTCCGCACACCGGATTCCCGGGTGTAGCAGGAAATGATCTCCCGAATGGCATCATCGGTGACTCGAAGCTGACTTTTTTTCAGGCCATGTTTTTTCATCTGCTTGGGCAGCAGATGATTCTTGGCAATCATCAGCTTCTCTTCATCGGTATAGGAGCCAAGCTCAATGATCTCCATACGATCAAGAAGCGGCCGGGGGACCGTGTCCAAGGTATTGGCCGTGGTGATAAACAGCACATCGGACAGATCAAAGGGAATTTCCACATAGTGATCCCGGTAGGTATGGTTTTGCTCCGCGTCCAGAACCTCCAGCAGCGCGGCACTGGGATCACCCCGATAGTCGGAACCCATCTTGTCAATTTCGTCCAGCAGCAGCACCGGATTTTTGCTCCCGGCCTGAATCATAGCCGTCATGATCCGCCCGGGCATAGCGCCTACATAGGTCTTCCGGTGTCCCCGGATGTCCGCCTCATCGTGGACACCGCCCAGGGAAATCCGGGCCATTTTTCGATTCAGGCATCTGGCAATGGAATAGGAAATGGAGGTCTTGCCCACACCGGGAGGGCCGACCAGGCACAGAATCTGGGGCGGCATTTCCGGAGCAGTCTGCCGCACGGCAATGGTCTCCAGAATCCGCTCCTTCACCTTTTCCAGGCCAAAGTGGTCGTGCTCCAGGGTCTTCCTGGCCGCGGCCACATCCACCCGCTCCCTGGTTTTTTCGTTCCAAGGAAGCTCCAAAACCGTATCTAAATAGTTGCGCAGAACGGCGCCCTCGGAGGATCCGAAGGGCTGCTTTTTCAGCCGCTCCACGTCCTTTATCAGCTTTTTTTCCGATTCCTCGGGAAGGTGCAGGGCGTAAATCTGATGGATATATTCCTCAGCTTCGTTCTCGTCCTCCTCTTCCCCCAGCTCTTCCCGGATGACCTTCATCTGCTCCCGCAGATAGTAGTCCCGCTGATTCTGATCCAACACAGCCTTGGTCTTTTCCTGGATTCCGGCCTCCATGCGGAGAATCTCTACCTCCTGCCGAAGAAGCCTGACGGCGTTTTCCAGCCGGGTGGCAGGGTTCAGCTGGCACAGAAGCTTAATCTTATCCCGAATATCCATACCGGAATTCTGGGCAACGGAATCCGCCAGGAAGCCGCTGTCATCGCTTGCCATCATCCGAAGCTGGATGGTCTGAGCGGGATGCTCAGACATTTGCAGATACACCGCGTACAGGGAAAGAATCTCCCGCCGCAGGGCCCTAAGCCTGGGGCTGTCCTGCACCTGCTGGATGGGCACAGCCTCCACAATGCCGCTGAGGAACGGCTCACTCTGGCTCATTTCCGTGATCCTGCCGCGGCAGATACCCTTTACCAGCACCTGGTAGCTCTCTCCCTGGGGCCTAAGAATCTGCTTGATTTTGGCCACGGTACCCACGGCACACAGATCTCCCAGCTTCGGATCATCCACCAGCAGATCCTTCTGGGGCACCAGGAACAGGGTTTGATCCTGCTTCATGGCAGCCTCCAAAGCCAGGACAGACTTATTCCGGCCTATATCAAAATGAACGGTCTGTTCCGGGAAAACTGCCAGACCGCGAAGGGCCAGTACGGGCATTTGCTTTGCATACATAATTTCGCTCAAGGGACGACCCCTCCTTTAGAAAAAAGGGGGTAGACGCACTACCCCCTATTGCGATTCCTGCGTGAAAATTCTGTTATTTCCCGAGAGACTTCTCTCTGGGATGGGCGGGATCCCGAAGGATCGTGGGGCTTCCGCCCTCTACGGCCTCCGGTGTGACAATTACCTTTTTGATGGACAGATCGGAGGGAATCAGGAACATAATGCTGGTCATGACCTTCTCCAAAATAGCCCGCAGTCCTCGGGCGCCGATCTGCCGATCCAATGCCTTTTGGGCAATCAGCAGCAGAGCCTCATCGGTAATGTCCAGCGCCACGCCGTCCATTTCCAGCAGTGCCTGATACTGCTTGGTCAAAGCGTTCTTCGGCTCCACCAGGATCCGAACCAGATCGTTCTGGGTCAGGCTCTGCAGCGTGGTGATAGCCGGCATACGGCCCACCAGCTCCGGGATGATGCCGAACTTCAGCAGGTCATGAGGCTCCACCTGACTCAGGATGCTCCCCACGTCCCGCTTTTTCTTGCTGTTCACCGGCGCGTCAAAGCCAATGGCGCTCTTGTCTGTCCGCTTTTCGATGATCTTATCCAGGCCGTCAAAGGCGCCGCCGCAGATAAACAGGATGTTTGTTGTGTCCACGGGGATGGTCTCCTGCTGGGGATGCTTTCTGCCACCCTGGGGAGGAACGTTGGAAACAGTACCTTCCAGGATCTTCAGCAGCGCTTGCTGAACGCCTTCGCCGGATACGTCCCGGGTAATGGAGGTATTTTCGCTCTTCCGGGCGATCTTATCCATTTCATCGATGTAGATAATGCCCCGCTGGGCACGCTCCACATCGAAGTCCGCCGCCTGAAGGAGACGAACCAGGATATTTTCCACATCGTCGCCCACATAGCCGGCTTCCGTCAGCGTGGTCGCGTCCGCAATGGCAAAGGGCACGTTCAGAATCCGCGCCAGAGTCTGGGCAAAGAGGGTCTTGCCGCTGCCTGTAGGCCCGATTAACAAAATGTTGCTCTTTTGCAGTTCCACATCGGTATTGGCGCCATAGTAGATCCGCTTATAGTGATTGTATACCGCTACAGACAGGGCGACCTTGGCGTCGTCCTGTCCGATGATATAGCGGTCCATAAATGCTTTGATCTCTGCCGGGACAGGGAGCTTTTCCGGTGCCTCAACGGCTTCCACCGGCCCCATGTCGTATTCATCCCGCAGTAAATCCGTGCAGGCAGCCACGCAATCGCTGCAAATATAGACACCGTTTCCGGCAATCAGCCTGGAAACCTGGCCCTCCCGCTTACCGCAGAAGCTGCAGCGAATGGTCTGCTCCGGTTTTTTAGGCATGAACCTGGTACCTCAATTCTTTCTTTGTCTTTAATGGTGTTCCAGTATCCGGTCAATCAGGCCGAAGGCCTTGGCCTCCTCCGCGGACATAAAGTTATCACGCTCACAGGCGTTGGTAACTTCCTCCACGCTTCTGCCGGTGTTGTCCGCCAGGATCCGGTTCATCCGCTTTTTGATGGTCTCCAACCGCTTCAGGTGGATCGCCATGTCCGTGATCTGGCCCTGGGTGCCGGCAGAAGGCTGATGAATCATGATTTCCGCGTTGGGCAGCGCCATACGCTTGCCCCTGGTGCCGGCACTGAGCAGGAAGGCGCCCATGGAAGCGGCCATGCCCACACAAATGGTGGCAACATCACACTTGATGTACTGCATGGTATCGTAGATGGCCATACCCGCGGTGACGCTGCCGCCGGGACTGTTGATATAGAACTGGATATCCTTGTCAGGGTCCTGGGCTTCCAGATACAGAAGCTGGGCCACCACCAGAGAGGCCGTGGTATCATTGACCTCTTCGGACAGGAAAATAATGCGGTCATTCAGCAGACGGGAAAAAATGTCATAGCTGCGTTCACCGCGGCTGGTCTGCTCAACAACATAAGGTACTAAACTCATGAGAATGTCTCCTTTCAATGGGTGGGTATAACACATCTTAACCATTGCGGAGGAAGGTTATTCCTGCTTGGGGCAAAGGTATCGATTAAGCTTCGGTCTTTTCCTCAGCCTTGGGAGCCACGGCAACAGCGGAATCGGTGATGACCTTGGCGGCCTTCCGGGTGGTTAGGCTGCCGGTGATCTCCTCCATGGGCACCATTTCCTTGACCTTCTCCAGCTCCAGCTTGTACTGGTCGGCCAGAGACTGCAGCTCGGCCTCAATCTCCTCGTCGGAAACAGTGATGTTCTCCACTTCCACAATTTTTTCCAGAGTGACACTGATCTTCGCCTGCTTTTCAGCGGTGGGACGGAAGGCGTTGCGCATGGTGTTGACATCGCCGCCCATCATCTTGGCGTACTGCTCCATGGAATAGCCGCTCATCTGGAGCTGATAAGCGAAGCGCTCCATCTGGGTGTCCAGCTCAGACTCCACCAGAGCCTTGGGCATATCCACGGTGGTGTTCTCCGCGGCCTTTTCCACAGCGGCCTGCTCAAAGGCAGAATTCGCCTGCTTTTCAGCCTGCTCCATAGCCTTATTGCGGATGTCGGCCTTCAGCTCTTCCAGGGTGTCAAACTCGGAAACATCCTTGGCGAACTCATCGTCCTGAGCGGGTACGTTGGTAACGGTGACCTTATTCAGCTTCACATGGAAGACAACGCTCTTACCGGCCAGCTCGGCATGATAGTCCTCAGGGAAGGTAATGTCGATGTCCTTTTCGTCACCGGCGACCATGCCCACGATCTGCTCCTCAAAGCCGGGGACAAACTGTCCGGAGCCAAGCTTCAGGTCGAAATTGTCGCCCTTGCCGCCCTCGAAGGGAACACCATTGTCAAAGCCCTCAAAGTCGATGTTGGCGGTGTCGTCCATCTGGGCCGCCCGATCCACCACTTCCGTGGACGCGACGTTCTCAGCCATCCGGTCAAGCTCTGCCTGAACCTGGGCATCAGAAACGGAAACCTCCGCCTTCTCCACTTCCAGGCCCTTATACTGACCCAGGGTGACCTCAGGATAGACCTCTGTGGTCAGGGTCAGGGTGACAATCCCGTCATCGCTGATCTGCATATCCGTCAGGCTGGGACGGCCAATGGCCTTCAGCTCCTGCTTCACAACGGCAAAATCATAAACCTCAGGGAAGATCTCTTCCAGGCCGTCTTCATAGAAAACATGAGCGCCATACATGGCCTCAATCATTTTCCGGGGAGCCTTGCCCTTACGGAAGCCAGGAATCTGGATATTCTTGCGGGCCTTCATGTAAGCCTTGTTGACACCGGACTCCATCAGCTCCTTGTCGATCTCGACCACGATGGTAGTCTCGTTGCCGTTTCTTTCCGTGCTCTTAACGTTCATTTCTATAATCCTCCTAAATTGGTTTGCGCAGTGAAACCATTTTATCTATTTTATATAGCCGAACTATTCTATCAAAATAAGTGCCATTTGTCCATACTTTTCTTGAAAATTCTTTTATGAAATTACACGGTAGGGTTTAAAATTCAAATAATCGGCCGAAACGAGACGGAATTCCACTCCGTCCCAGATTCCTTCCATGGCAAGCTTGTGGCTTCCTCCGTGCAGATGGCCGTAAAAGCAGCGGCGAACCTCATACTGCTTCAGCAGCGCGAGAATCTCCGGGCACTCATAGCCCCGATACCTGGGTGGATAGTGGAGAAACACCAGCTTCTGCCTGTCCCCTGCCGCTTTTAAGGAAGCTTCCAGCCGAAGCAGCTCTCGTTTAAACACTTTTTCATCGTGAGTGCCGGATCGCTCTTCCTCGAAGAACCAGCCCCGGGTGCCGCAGATGGCGAAATTTTCATACTCATAGCAGTTGTTATTCAGCAGCTTCAGCTCTTGAAACCCCTGCCGGGCACAGAATTGACTGAATTTCGCGGCAGTGCTCCACCAATAGTCATGGTTTCCCTTCAGGAGGATTTTCCGTCCCGGGATCTGATTGATCCAGGAAAAATCCGCCGCCGCACCCTCAAGATCCAGGGCCCAGCTCAGATCTCCCAGCAAAACCGTAGTATCCTCCGGGCCAATGACCGACAGGCCGTCCTTCAGCTTTTCCATATACCCCACCCACGCGCCGCCGAACACATCCATGGGCTTGGGCGCTCCCAGGCATAGGTGCAGGTCTCCAATGGCATACAAGGCCATAGCCCACCTCGTTTCTATAGATAGTCCTTGACGCTTTTCGCATCCACGCCCAAAGCCTCCGCCACGGTGCTCTCGTCTCTCAGAGGGCTTCTCTCCTCCAATACCAGGCCGTTTCTGGGCGCGTCCGCTATAGCGCGGTAGTCAAGCAGGCCCGCATAGGCCAGAGCGCCATAGGGAGACAGGAGATGGCCGTGGGTACGGTACACGCTGGGAATGGTCTGCATCATCCGTTGGCCGCTGATGACGCTGACGTACATACCCTGCCCCTTCAGCAGCTCCTCCGGAGCACGGTAGGGCCTGCCCAGCCGAACCGCTTCCAGATAACGTCTGGTCTCAATCGCGCCGCCGCTGGCATAGATCAGCCGTTCCAGATCCGTGGGAGTGGTAATATCCGCCTCCGGAGTCGCCGTGGGGACGCTTACCGTGTCCGTGCGCATCTGTCCGTATCGGAACAGCTCCCACAGGGCACTGTTTTCATTGCAGCAGCAGATAATCCTTCCTATGGGCAGTCCCCATTGCTTCGCGTACCAGGCGCTGATTGGGGCGGCAAAGTCGCCGGACACCACGCTCACATCCATTTTTTCCGTGAAACCGGCCTGCCGCAGCTCCGCGAATAATCCAAACCATACCGCAGTGCGAATGGCAATCCGAACCCAGTTCCCGGGTGCGCTGTCCTCTTGAAGCATAAGCCTTGTCAGCCGATTTTCCAGATAGGCATATTCTCCCTCCGGGTTGTGCCAGGCCTCCGCCATGATGGCACGCCGCCCCAGGCTTTTTAGCAGCACCGACTTGCGTCCAATGGCAAATTCCACGTCCACGCCCGTCAGCTTCACCGGAAAAAGGAGATTCAGCACCTCTGCCACGCACTTGTGGAAGGAATTGCTGAGAAGGCCGTCCAGTTCCTCCGGACTGAAGTCCGGAGCTTTAAAGGGCAGGTACAGTCCCCCATTCCCGCTGCGGCTTTCGTGCAGGGCACGGTATGCGGTATAGACTTCCTGTTCATCCCGGGTGGTTACATACAGCACGTTCCATCACTCCCATGGCATTGTTCCAATAAAGGTTATGTAGCATCTCTTCACGCAAGCCCCGCGCAAGGAGACGATCCGCCAGCGCCGGCCAGCTTTCCACGCCCCGGAACCCCTCCGGCATTCCGGAAATACCGTCCAGGTCGCCGCCCAGTGCCATATGATTCCCCGTTGGATCCAGCTCCAGGAAGTGGAAAATGTGATCACACGCAGTATCCAGGGTCGGTTTTTCTCCCGTAAATTCGTCACAGGCATTGTACCCCGCTACGCCGCCGGTTTCCACAATGGCGCGGAACATATCGTCGGTCAGATTCCGGCTGTTGTTCCAAACCTGACGGCTGTTGGAATGGGTCGCGATAACCGGCCCCTGGGTGATCTTCATAATATCCCAAAAGCCTTCGTCGCTGATGTGGCTCACATCGATGAGCATTCCCAGGCTCTGCGCCTGTTTTACATACGCCGCGCCACGGTCAGTCAGGCCGCCGCCGGTGACATGGGAGCCGGTGAGCGGGTTTTTTTCATTCCAGCCCAGGCTGGTGATCCGAAAGCCAGTGTCCCACATTTCCGGCAGCCGTTCGGGATCATACTCAATCCCCGCCGTACCCTCCAGGGTCAGGATTGCGGACATGATCCCCTTATCCCGGTTTTCCAAAATCTCCGCCGGGGTTTTTGCCAGAGAAATCAAGCACGCGTTCTTTTCAAGCTCCCTTTGAAGGTTGCTCAGCTCTCTTTGAAAGGCCAGGACGGGAGAAACACCGCGCCGCTCCATAAAGGGCGTGGTAAAGCAGGCAAAGCACTGGGCGTAGCCTGCCAGTTTGGAGGCCCGGATCAGGTCAATATGCCCCTGATTTTGCCGCAGCTCCCTCACCGGATTCATTTTTTCATCCAGCATTTTCAGGGCCGTGTCACAGTGAAAGTCAAAAACAGAAATATTCATCGAAACGCATCCTCTATATGGTTGATCTCAGGTCGGCGGGTCGAAGTTCCCTCCGGGGCATAGATTTCGATTACGTCAAACCGGGGCTGCAATTGGGTTTGGTGCTCAGCAAGATAAACAGAGGCAGTGATCCGCAGCCTCTCCTGCTTCTTCTGATCCACAAATTCTCTTGCCTGAGCAAAATCCGGGGATTTTCGAAGCTTTACCTCCACGAAAACAAGAAACCTCTCGTCCTCGGCGATCAGGTCAAGCTCCCCAAACCGGCATCGGTAACCGTTCTCCCGGATCCGATACCCTTTTTTACAAAGATATTCCGCCGCCAGAGCCTCTCCCCAGGCACCGGCAAGATTATTTCTCCCCATAAAATTTCTTCAGGAAGGTTCTCCGGTGGATTGGGCACGGCCCTTTCTCTGTCAGGGCCTCGTAATGGGCTTTTGTCCCATACCCCTTGTGAACGGCAAAGCCGTAGCCTGGGTATTCCTCATCCATTTTCAGCATTAGGTCGTCCCGGCTGACCTTGGCGAGAATGGAAGCGGCGGCAATGTTCGCGCTGAGGCTGTCCCCTTTTACCACTGTCTTCACCGGGATTCCGAAGTTTTTCTCCCGGTTGCCGTCAATGAGGGCCAACTCCGGCCTCACCTTCAGGCCGCCCAGCGCCCGCTCCATGGCGAGAAAGGTAGCCTGTAAAATATTGATTTCGTCGATTTCCCGCTCCGACGCGAAACCGATGCCATAAGCAACAGCCTGGGCCTGGATTATGGGAAACAACTCCCGGCGCTTCTTATCCGTCAGTTTCTTGCTGTCCGTCAGTCCGGGAATCTGAAGGTGGGGCGGCAGAATCACGGCTGCGGCGCAAACCGGTCCGGCCAGTGGGCCGCGTCCCGCTTCGTCCACGCCGCAGATGATTTTCACGCCGCTGTCATAGCAGCCATCCTCAATTTCCCACATGGCAATATCGCTCATACCCCATCCTCCGGCATTTCTAAGGTAAATCTACCCAATTTCCCGCTGCGGAATTCATCCAGCAGCACTTTCGCCATACGCTCTGTATTCACTTCCCCGCCGGACACCAGATAGCCCCGCTTCCTGCCCGCCAGTTCCATCAGCTCCCAGCCAGGCGTACCCGCCAGGGCTTCCACCTTGTAGCGATCCCGCAAGACCTGAGGATAGTATCTGTGGAGCAGCTCAATCAAATGGCAGCTTAGCTCCTCCACGTCTAAAACATCTTCCTTCACCGCGCCGGTATAGGCAAGCATCATACCCACCTCAGGGTCTTCAAATTTGGGCCACAGAATACCGGGTGTATCCAGCAGCTGTAAGCCGCTGTCCACACTCACCCATTGCTTTCCCCGGGTGACGCCGGGACGGTTCTCCGCCTTTGCGCCCTTCCTGCCTGAGATCTGATTAATTAAGGTTGATTTTCCCACATTGGGGATGCCCACCACCATAACCCGGAGAGGACGGGTCATACCACGCTTCGCGTCCCGTTCCAGCTTCTCCGCGCAGGCAGCCCGGGCGGCCGGGGTAAAGTCCGGGATACCCTTTCGGGTTTTGCAATCCGTGGCAATGACCGCCATCCCCTTCTTTTGAAAGGAAGCGCTCCATTTTTTCGTCGCGGCAGGATCCGCCAGATCCATCCGGTTCAGCACAAGGATCCTGGGCTTTGCGCCGCAGATGCTGTCAATATCCGGGTTTCGGCTGGATATCGGGATCCGGGCGTCCACAATTTCACAAACAGCATCCACCTGCTTCAGATCCGCCTCGATCTGACGGCGGGTCTTGGTCATGTGACCGGGATACCATTGAATATTCATTCTCTTCTGCTCACTCATTGCACCGCTCCGATTCGTTTATAATCCCTTGTATTCAAATCATGGTTTGTTCCTGGCAGAAACCGGTACAGGGCCTTTCCCAGGACCTCCCGCTTGTCGATCTGTCCGATTTCCCAGCTCCGGCTGTCTTTCGATACGCCCCGGTTGTCTCCCAACACAAAAATGCAGTTATCCTCCACAGTCAGGGGAAAACTTGTGCCCGAAGCGTCCTGAGTGGGACTGTTGACATAAGGTTCCGTCAGAGGCACATCGTCTACATATACAACTCCGTTGTTAAAATCGATATCCACGGTCTGTCCTTCGGTGGCAATGACCCGTTTTACAATGGGAGCTCCCTCCTCAAAGGTCTTCTTGCTGATGACCACAATGTCTCCCTGCTTCGGCTCATGGTAGAAGAGGTTGCTCAGCAGCAGCAAATAGTCGCCGTCCCAAAGGGTAGAATACATGGAATCCCCAGACACCACGATCACCCGGAACAGCAGCATAAACACCAGCAAAATGGCGACCATGTAATAGATCAGGTCGTGGAGGTACAAAACAAGACTTTTCTTCCAGTCCAGCTTTTCCTCCGGTTCCCTTTTTTTCTTTTCTTTCGAAGCCATATGCGCTTCCTCCTCACAGCAGCAGTCTTTTCATCTGGCTGATATGCCCAAATATAGAATATCCTTCTTTAGTATACCATAGAAAGCTCCGCTTTTCTATAACAAAATGTGAAGAACGCTTTTTCCTGCTATAATAAAAAGAGAGGGCCGCGCCCTCTCTTTTTATGGAATACAGGATTAAACCTTCTCCTTGACCTTAGCGGCCTTGCCGTAGCGGTCGCGCAGGTAGTACAGCTTCGCCCGACGAACCTTGCCCTTACGGACAGTCTCGATCATGGCAACGTTGGGAGAATGCAGGGGGAAGACCTTCTCGCAGCCAACGCCGTAGGAGACCCGGCGAACGGTGATGGTCTCGCCGATGCCGCCATGCTTCCGGGCGATGATGGTGCCTTCGAACACCTGAATACGCTCACGAGCGCCTTCCTTGATGCGCACATGCACACGAACGGTGTCGCCAACCCGTGCTTCGGGCAGCTCTTCCTTCATGTACTGGCTGTTCAGAGCCTTTACCAAATCCATTTTCTTGTCCTCCTTAAATATTAGGCGTTCATGCGCGCTTCAGCCGCAGAGGACTCACCTTGATTTCAGACCGATTTATTTTAGCACATGGTTCTTGGAAAATCAAGACTTTTTTTAGAAAAATCCGCCTTTTTTCTTAATTTTATTTCTCGGATCCATAGGATTCCATTTTCCCGTCAGATAGCACAGCAGGAACAGCGCAAAAACCGTCAGGTTATGGGCAATCATACAGGCCCAGGCGGAAACCAGACCCAGCCCCAGAATTTGGGTGCAAATAAACGATCCCACAATGCGGATCCCCCACATGCCGCTGATGCCGAACAGGAAGGGCAGCAAGGTGTTGCCCATTCCCTGCATCATACCCTCGATGATAATGGATACCCCATAGAAGGGTTCCGATACCGCAACCATCCGCAGCACTGTCGCGCCCAGGGCAATGACCTGAGGATCCTTTGAAAACAGGGACATCATATTGGGCGCGAAAAGAAACAGCAGACCGCCCGAAAGAATCATCAGGCTCACTTCAATGAAGATGGTCATTTTTGCCAAATCCCGAACCCGGCGATTGTCCCCTGCTCCCAAAGCGTTCCCTGCCAGAGTCGCGGCAGCCGTCTGCATACCGTACCCGGGGATATAGAACGCGGACTCCACCGTATTGGCGATGGTATGGGCAGCGGTAGCCACATCCCCCAGAGAGTTAATCATAGAGGCAAAGGCCACATATCCCAGAGATGTGCCAAATCTCTGAAGCGCGTTGGGCAGAGCTACCCGCAGGCAAGGCCGCAAAACGCTCCAATCCGGTCGAATGGACTGTCCTTTGGGAGATACCGTTTCATGCCTCCACAGCACGACGGTGATGCAGATTCCACCCACCGCAAAGGATACGGCGCTGGCCGCAGCCGCGCCAAGAACGCCCATTCCGGCACCCCAGATTCGCAGCCCCCACATATCCCGGGCAGGATAGATCAGCAGGAAATTTCCCACCACATTGACCGCGTTAACAAGCAATCCAACCCGCATAGGAGTTTTTGTATCCCCGGCCGAACGCAGAAGCGTGCCGAAGAGGATGATTGCCGTCCGGGCCAGCATGGGCGTATAGATAATAAAGAAATATTGGGCAGACAGTTCCCGGATAGACGGATCTACCTGCATCCACCCCGGGATTCTCCCACTGAGGCCCAGGGTAATGGCAGTGAAAAAGCTTCCCAACACCAGCATCGCCAGAACCACCTGAGATGACGCGTTCCTTGCCCGCTTATAGTCCCCTGACCCACAGGCCCGGGACACATAGGAGAGAAAGCCCACACCCACCGCGGAAATGGTGCTGCCCACCAGCCAGTTGACCGTGCTGGTAGCTCCAACCGCCGCTGTGGCCTGGGTTCCCAGGGAGCCAACCATAGCTGTATCGATATACTGCACCGCCGTTTGCATCAGCTGTTCCAGCATGGTCGGCCATGCCAGAGAGAATATGGTAGGCGCAGCCTCCCAAGGGAGGGATGTGATCCATTTTCTTTTCATAGGACCTCCGCAAGTGTTCGGCTAAAAAGCGTATAAAAAACCGGCATATCCATACCCGGAATCTGCTCAATGAGGGAGAAAAAATCGACAAGCCCCTAGCGGTGCTTGTCGATTTTTGGTGGGCGAGGCGGGACTTGAACCCGCACGTCCGCAGTGAACACTAGAACCTGAATCTAGCGAGTCTACCAATTCCACCACTCGCCCATATAAGCGCCGTCTTTCAACGGCCTGCTTATATTAGCATGAATAAGGGAATTTGTCAAGTGCCATTTTTCTTTTTTCCGCGTTTTTCTGCTTTATTCCGCTTCCGTCAGATATTGGGTAATGCAGTACAGAGTCTGTCCGTTGTATTCCACCCTTGACCAGCCCACATCCCGGTTGATGCCGGTTCTGGTTACAACTTCCCCATGCTTGATGGAGGCCACAACCACGCAGCTGGGATCCTCCACACTGGGCATTGTCCGCAGATTCACCTCCAGCTTGGCTGTTACCTGATCGTTGCATTCCTCAAACTTGGTTTGGATCTCCCCTGCCGGCTTCGTTTCCTCATTGTCTTCGTTTTCCACAGGCATTAAATAGCTGCTCACCGCATAGCAGACTTCCCCGTTGTATTGAAGCTTTGACCAGCCGTTGTCACTGGTACCGATACAGGTGGCAACATCTCCATTTTTCAGCTCAGCGATAACGACAGCATCCTCACGCTCCACACTGGGCAGCTTTCGCAAATTCACGAGTTTCTTCGCGGTTACCTCCTGATTGCAGGGCGTAAACCGGGTCTCGATTCCATCTCCATCCGGATCGTTCAATTCGGACTGGGCGGAACCATTTAAATCCGTAGTCAGATAGCTGCTCACCGCGTAATAGGTGTTTCCCTGGAACGACAGCTTTGACCAGCCGCTTTCGCTGACGGCAATCCGCTCCGCAATCTCTCCGTTTTTCAGCGTGTACAGCACTTCGCTGTCTGTGTCCTGGCTGGGAATATCCCGCAGATTGGTCTCCACCTTGGCCGTCACCTGCTCGCTGACAGCGGAAAACCGCATCAATGCCTCAGGATCAGGCCGAACCTCCTCCGGTGGCTCCGGATCCTTGGCAGGTTCGATTCCATCATAGCCAAAATAGCACAGGTTCAGATCCACGGGCGTTTCTATACCGGGAAGACTTCCCTCCTTGGTATACTGCCACATTTGATGCTTTCCTTCATAGCTGGACTGGGATGTAGCGGGATAGGGTTCCGCCGGGTATTGGGCGACCCAAACCTTATACTGCTTTTCAATGCGCTCCATTTCCCAGAACATTTCCAGTTCGTTTTTGGAGCCGTAGAACATCGCTTCATAGCCCAGCTTCTTCATGGCCTTCAAAAAAGCCAGAGCCACATCCGTCCGTTCTTCCTTCGTCATACCATACTGCCGGCTTTCCGAATCCCGGAAGCCCTCACAGTCATAGACCACCGGATATGTAATGGGATATTTGGCGATAACGTTTGCGACCCACTGCGCCTCCTCCCTGGCTTCCTCCTCAGAAACAGCGGTAGAAAAGAAGTAAACCCCCACAGGAATCCCGGCTTTGGAAGCCTCCTGAAGATTATAGCGTCCATTGCTGTCCTCTTCGATGACGCCGTCACGAAGTGTACGGTACCCGACCCGAACCATGGCAAAATCAACACCGTTTTCAGGCAGCTGCTGCCAGTCAATGGTTCCTTGATATTTGGCAACATCAATACCCATGCAGGTTTCATCCGTCTCCTTAGTCATTCTGGCAGAACCACAGCCGGAAAAAGCGCACAGGATTAACCCAAGCATCAGCACGACAGCAAAGCCGCGCAAAGCCATATGGAACACATGTCGTTTCATAAACGAATCCTCTTTATTTCGTGGATTTGCTTCATATTCTATCATAATCCTCGAAAAAAGTCCATACCCGTAAGATTTTCTTATACAATTCCAGCGTCAAATCACTGCTCTCCTATTGATTTTTCGAAAAAACGCTGGTATAATGGTAACGCTATGGAGATGTACCCAAGTGGCTGAAGGGTGCGGATTCGAAATCCGCTAGGCGCCGCAAGGCGTGCGGGGGTTCAAATCCCTCCATCTCCGCCATAACTGGACACCAATTTTGATACAATGAGCATTGAAGTGGGTGTCCAGTTTTTG
>DEUP01000026.1:23691-36979 GCA_002362625.1 Clostridiales bacterium UBA3259 | reverse complement strand
GCCGCTGGTGCCGCCGCTGTAGAGGATAGCAGCCGTACGGCTGGTGTCATAGCCGGGATCGGGAACCGCAATATCCTCGGTGCCCTTTTTCAGGAAATTCTTCCAGAGAATGGCGTGATCCGTGTTGGGGAAGCGGAGGTACTTCCGGCCTTCCTTCGCGGTATAGGCCACGGCCATCAGGGGAGACAGCTCGTCCTGCATCCGGGCAACCAGAACGGTAACGGGATGGTCCGCCTTTTTCAGGGCGTTTTCTACCTTTTCATAGAACATATCCACCGTCAGAATGACCTTGCTGCCGGAAAAGTTCAGGTAGAAGGAGATCTCGTTCTGAGCGGACAGGGGATGCACCATGTTGGCCACGGCGCCGATACGGCTCAGGGCATAGAAGCAGTCCAGGGCCTGAGGGATGTTGGGCAGGCAAATGGTGACCACGTCGCCCTTGCCGATGCCCATGGCAGTAAATGCCCGGGCGGCACGCTGGATCCGCTGGACAAAGGCGCTGTAGCTGACCTGACGGCCATAGAATTCATAAGCGGGGGCGTCAGGGGAATGCTGGGCTACCCGTTCCACCATCTGGAACATGGTCAGCTCAGGATAGGTTAAATGATAGGTTGCAGCCTGTTTCATATGTATCGCCTTTCGATATAAGTTCTCTCACAATGGAGCCGGCGGAAGGCCGGCCGAAATCATAATACTCGATTTTTGCTGAAAATACAACAGAAAATTTACATATTGTTCAAATCTTAAACAATATTCAATATATGTCCTGGCATAAGGCTGGGATTTTTGTGGCTTTTATCGGGATAACCGGCCAGAAAACAACAAAAAAGCGCCGCGGAAAAAGCCGCGGCGCAGGAATGGGTGGATGTCAGAATTTGGTGTTGTCATTTTCCATATTGAAGCCGCCCTCAAAGGCGATAATCAGACCGCCTGTTTCCGCGTAGAAGCTGCACAGCGCGGTGGTAGGCTCCAGGGAAAACCTGGTGTGGGGGAACTCCTGAAGCACCGCGTCCCGGAAAACATAAGCGGTATCCTCGGCAAAGCAGTGGGCCACACGGAGAACGGCACCATCGCGGAAGCCCCGCTCCTTGAGCATCTCCACCAGAACACGGATGGTCTTCTTCACGCCCCGGGGCTTATGAACCGGGGACAGCTCGCCGCCCTTGGCATCCCCGGCCACATGAATGCCCAAAGTGCCGGCCAGCTTGGCGACGATGGGATTGACCCGGCCGTTTCTTGCCAGATTCGTCATGGATTCCAGGCAGAACAGGGTATGGAGGTGGTTATGGTAATCCAGCACCTTTGCGGTGGTGGTCTCAAAGTCGTCGCCCGACCCCTCGCACTGGCGGATTTTGTTTACAATGAGCATCAGCTCCGGCCCGGCGGAAAGGGAATCGAAGACGAAAACCTTTCTGTCGGGATGCTCGTAAAGATAGGTGGCGGCTGCTTCCCTGGCGGCGCTGTAGCTTCCGGAGAGGTGCTTGGTGATGGTGACGCAGAAAACACAGGGCGCGTCCGCGAAGGCCTCCAGCCATTCCCCAATATTGGGGCAGGAGGAGCCGGATCTCTGCCTGAAGGTTTTCAGGTCTTCGATCATCTCGGCTACGTTTAAGTCTGGGTTGTCAATATATTCCCTGGAGGTTACGATCTTCATTGGGACACTGGCGTAGTTTTCTCCGTCAAGCCGCAGAACGTTGGAGGAAGAGTCCGTAACGATTCTAAAATTCATGGTGAGCCTCCCAATTTGAAACTTATTATCGGTTTTTTAATAACTGATACCATTGTATCAACAACCTGATATAATGTCAATAGAAACTTGATATAAGTTTTCACGATTGACAAAAGAAGGTTTTCTGCTATAATAACATCAGGTGATGACAATGAAGCAGGAAAGCAAACAGCTTTTTATGGATTCCATCCGGGATTTCCGGCTGCCCCGGTTCAGCGAGATTCCCAACGTAGGGCTATATTTGGAGCAGGCAAGCAAGTACATCAGCGAGTATCTGTCTCCTCTGGGGGAGTTCACCCTGACCCCGTCCATGATCAGCAATTATGTGAAAAAGGGCTTAATCGCCAATCCCGTGCGCAAGCAGTACAGCCGGGAGCAGATTGCCTATTTGTTCTTTATTTCCCTGAATAAGAGTATTTTATCCCTGGACGCCCTGGCGGATTTCTTTGCCATTCAGAAACGCACCCATAGCGTGCAAAGGGCCTATGATCGGTTTTGCGGGGAATTTGAAAACGTACTGCGGTTTACCTTTGAAATTGATGACGTGATGGACAGTCAGGAGGAGGAGACTACCCTGGAAAAGCGGCTGCTGTACACCAGCGTTGTGGCATCCGTACAGAAAATTTATCTGGAACGGAATCTGGAATGGCTGTCTCAGGAGCAGCTGGCAGAGAGTTCAAGGGAAGCAGAGGAAAAGGCCGAGGCGTGAGCCACGGCCTTTCTGCTGAGAAAATGTGGGTTTTTCTCCCGGCACACATTGACTTTTCTGCGGGTTTGTGGAATAATAGATAGGCTAAATCAGACAAGAGAGAGGATTTTATCTATGATGCAATCCAGAACACATAACTGCGGCGAGCTGCGGCTTTCCGACGCGGGCAGGCAGGTCACCATTGTCGGCTGGCTGGAAAATGTCCGGGAGGTGGGCGCGAACTTCGCCTTCTGCGTCCTGCGGGACTACTACGGCACCACCCAGGTGGTCATTGAGACTGAGGAAATGATGAAGCTCATCAAGCCCGTCAACAAGGAATCCACCCTTTCCGTTACCGGCACCGTCCGGGAGCGGGAGAGCAAGAATTTGAAGATCCCCACCGGCGAAATCGAAGTGGTGCCGGAAAAAATCGAGGTGCTGGGCAAGTGCATCCACAACCAGCTTCCCTTTGAGATCAACAAGAGTAAGGACGCCGACGAGAACACCAGACTCAAGTATCGGTTCCTGGACCTGCGCAACCCCGCGGTGAAGAGCAATATTGTGCTCCGCTGCCAGGTGGTGGCGGATATCCGGGCCCGGATGACCGCAAAGAACTTCCTGGAGATCACCACCCCCATCCTCACCGCTTCCTCCCCGGAGGGCGCCCGGGACTACCTGGTGCCCGCCCGAAATCATCCCGGCAAGTTCTATGCCCTGCCCCAGGCGCCTCAGCAGTTTAAGCAGCTGCTGATGACCTCCGGCTTTGACCGCTATTTCCAGATCGCCCCCTGCTTCCGGGACGAGGACGCCCGCGCCGACCGCACCCCCGGCGAATTCTATCAGCTGGATATGGAAATGGCCTTCGCCACCCAAAACGACGTGCTCACCACCCTGGAGGAAGTGCTCCAGCCTGTATTCGAAAAGTTTGGCAAGTATAAGCGGGTGAGCCAGGCTCCCTTTATCCGGATTCCCTTCAACGATGCCATGGAGCGCTACGGCTCCGACAAGCCCGATCTGCGGATTGATCTGGAAATCCAGGACATTACCGCGGAGGTTCAGGGCTGCGGCTTCGGCCCCTTCGAGGGCGCGACCGTCAAGGCCGTGGCGGTGGACAACTTCACCCAGGCGAGAAAGTGGATTGACAAGCTCCTCACCGACGTGGAGGTGCAGACCGGCAACAAGGCCTGCTGGGTGAAGGTGGACGAAAACGGCAATTTCGCCGGCGGCATCAGCAAGTTCCTTGGGGAAAAGAAGGATGCCCTCACCGCCAAGCTGAACCTGAAGCCCGGCAGCTTCGTGTGCATGGCGGCGGGCAGGAAGGCCGCCGCTCAGAAGACCGCCGGTGTCATCCGCACCATGCTGGGCAAGCGTGTTCCCGGCCACTTCGACGAGGAGCAGTACGCCCTGTGCTGGATCGTGGACTTCCCCATGTACGAAATCGGCGAGGAATCCGGCGCTCTGGAATTCTGCCACAATCCCTTCTCCATGCCCCAGGGCGGCGTGAAGGCGCTCACCGAGGCAGAGGGAGACATGGACAAGCTTCTGGCCATCAAGGCCGACCAGTACGACCTGGTGTGCAACGGCTACGAGACCGCCTCCGGCGCTGTCCGGAACCATGATCCGGAGATCATGGTGAAGGCCTTCCAGATGGTGGGTCTGGGCGAGGAGGACGTGAAGGCCAAGTTCCCCGCCATGTACAACGCCTTTACCTATGGCGCGCCGCCCCATGCCGGCGCGGCTCCCGGAATTGACCGGATTGTCATGCTGCTGACAGGTGAGGAGTCCATCCGGGAGGTTATCACCTTCCCCATGAACAAGAACGCTCAGGACCTGATGATGGGCGCTCCCACCACTGTGGACAAGAGCCAGCTGGATACGGTTCACATCGCCATTTTGGAGGAGTAAACCCATAATCAAAATCGTCCCCTTGGAATCCCCTCAAACAGCAGGGTTTGGAGAGGAAACCAGGGGACGATTTTCTTATAAAAAATCCGGCGGCGGGAGAAAAATTTTTCCTTGACTTATGGAATATATAGACGGATAATAAACGCAATACGCATAAGCGGAAACGCGGGAGGAGGAAGCTTGGATGTATACCGGAAAGTTTACCCAGAATCATGACCGCCAGGATGCCAGGGAGACACACGGCAGCAGCGACGCGGACTTCTGGGAAAGTGACATCTGGAAGGAAGCGGAGGGCTGGCGCGATCCGGAAGCGCGGAGCGAACAGGAGGAAGCCGTCCCACAGGAGGCGCTTCCAGCACCAAAGGAGCCTGAGGGGAAGAACAGAAAAAAGAAACGTCCTCAGGTCTGGCTGGTTCTTCTGGTGGCGCTGATTGCCGCGCTGGGGGCCGGGATCTGGTGTATGAGCCAGTATGTGATGGTGGGGCTTCATTTCTATTCCAGGGACGCGGCCATGCTGGATCTGCGGGAGGAAAAGCTGACCCCCTCCCAGTATGACAGGCTCTCGGAAAAGCTTCCGAATTGCAGGATTATTTGGAGCATCTCCTTCCAGGGCCGGGTCTATTCCAGCGATACCACAGCGCTGACGGTGAACACCCTGTCTGAAAAGGATCTGACCACCCTGGACTATTTCACCAGACTGAAAACCGTGGATGCCCGGGGGTGTACGGACTATGCCAATTTAAAGGCCCTGGAAAAACGCCGCCCGGAAGTGAAGGTTGACTACGCCATCGTTCTGGGAGGGCAGGCCTTCGAACCCGATGCCCGGGAGATTACCCTCAGCGGCATCGAAGAGGAGGAGGTTTCCCGGGTAAGCTATCTGGAAAACCTGAAAACGGTAACGGCGCAAGGCGGCGGAAGCATCAAAAACTACAGAGCGCTGCAAAGCTACTGCCATGAGCATGGCATTGCCTTCCAGCTCCAGCTGGGAGAGGACAAGGTCAGGGACGATGCCCGGACTGTGACCATCGAACATGCCAGTGAGGAGGATCTGAGCCTGCTGTCCCTGCTGGAAGACATGACGGAATTGGCGCTTGTGAATCCAAAGGCTGCCCCGGAGACGGTGTTCTCCCTGGAAGCGGCTCTGCCTGATGTCAAGGTGAGCTGGAGCGTTACAATCGGCGGCATGACCATCACCCCTGAGGCAACAGAGGTTGACCTGTCCACGGTGGAAGTGGACAGCGTCGAACAGGTGGAAGAGGCCATGTCCTACCTGCCCAATGTGGAGACGCTGTTTATGGGGGAACAGGACATATCCCATGACGATATGGCAGCCTTCCGGGAACGGGCACGGGATCAGTATAAGGTGGTATGGTATATCCGTCTGGGGGATTCCAAGCCCATCCGCACGGATATCACCTACTTTATGCCGGGACGGGACTGCCATGTGTACAACGTGTACTTTAACGATTCGACCTCCTATAACCTCCGCTACTGCGAGGACCTGATCAGCGTGGATGTGGGACACCTGGGGGTAAAGGATGTGAGCTGGCTGGAGGGGCTGACCAACCTGGAATATCTGATCCTGGCCCATACGGCGGTTCAGTATGTTGACGGCATTGAAAACTGCAAGAAGCTGAAGTTCCTGGAGCTGGACTGGAGCGGCATCCGCACCCTGGAGCCGCTGAAGAGCTGCACGGCCCTGGAGGATTTGAACATCGGCAATGCCTTCCCGGACATCTCGGCCCTGAAGGAAATGCCCTGGCTGAAAAATGTGTACATGATCCTGGGCAGCGGGAAGGACGCGGCGGAACTGGCTCAGGCCCTGCCGGATACCCGTGTGGTAGCCTCCGGCACCCACACGGTAGCCTCCGGCTGGCGGAATCTTCCCAACTACTACGCCATGCGGGACGCCCTCCACGCCGAGTACATGAACTGATGGAAATGGAGTGCTTTGTTCCCCAAAGGGAATTAAGCGGAGCGGGTTCCGACTGCCCCTTCCCGGGGCGGTCGGAATTTTTTACAAAAAATTTGATTTCCCCGCAACCGAAGGGAAAATTTGTCGTCTATATAAGTAGAGAGGAGTGAAGAAAGTGGAGGATAATCAGATCGTATCCCTGTATTGGGATCGGGATGAGGCCGCCATCCGGGAAACGGAAACGAAATACGGCCATTACCTGCAGAAGATCGCTTTCAATATCTTAAACAATACGGAGGACAGCCGGGAAAGTGTCAACGACACCTATCTCGCGGCCTGGGATTCCATGCCGCCCCATCGTCCCGGTATCCTGTCCGCCTACCTTGCCAAGCTGACCCGGCGGATCTCCATTGATTTGTTCCGCTACCGCACCCGGGATAAGCGGATGGCCTCGGAATATGCCCTGTCTCTGGAGGAGCTGGAGGAGTGTGTTTCCGGCGGGAATACCACCGAGGAGACGGTGAATGGGAAGCTGCTGGCGGACGCTGTGGCCATCTACCTGCGGCTGCTTCCGGAAACCACCCGGACAGCCTTTTTGGGCAGATACTATTTTCTCGATCCGCTGAAGGAAGTGGCCCAGTACTGCGGCATGACGGAAAGCAAGTGCAAGTCCCTGCTGTACCGCACCCGGCTGGGACTCAAGGATTACTTACAAAAGGAGGGATATCTATGACGGTGGAGGAGCTTCACGACGCCCTGACCCTGCTGCCGGCGGAGCTGGTGGCGGAGGCGGACAGAAAACGAAACCGGAAGCCTCTGGTGATTCCCTGGCGCAAGGTCGTGAGCATGGCGGCCTGCCTGGTGGTGATTCTGGGCTGCTCCTTCTGGCTTTGGCTCATCGGAACCCCCATGGGTTCCTCCAAGGGAAACCGGGTGGAGATTGCATCGGCGGCTGCTGACGCGGCCACGCCGGAGGAGGCGCCCCAGGAGCAGGTGCTCCAGGCAGCGCCTGCTGCGCAGGCCAACGAAAGAATGGCGGCGGGAGCCGCCGCGGATCAGGGTGTATACGCCCCCGGCATTTTGAATATCATCTGGGCAGAGACAGAGTGTGAGGGAAGACTGCCCGGGGAAGGAACAGGGGTTCTGGTAAGCAGCGAGGAAGCACTGGAAGCATACCGGAAAAGCTGCGAAGACCAGGGCATCACCGGTCTGAGGGAGGCCACCGCCGGGTATGATGAAGGCTGGTTTGAAAATTATGACCTGGTGCTGCTCCCCGTTGTCTGCGGGGCGGACGCCTCCGTTGCCTCCGTTCAGGAGATGGAGGGGCAGTGGGAGATCACCCTGAGCACCTGGCAGGTGTCCCTGCTGCGGAATTATCATATCCTGATGGAAACGGAAAAGGGAGCCATGGAAAACGCTGACCAGGTAACGGTCATCTACGGAGAAGCCTAAAGGAGGAAACACTATGAAGCTGATTACCATTGCCATGTTTTTAGCCGTGATGCTCATTTCGGGTTTGGCCTGCCCGGATCGGGAATTCTGGGAGGAAATGGGCCCGAGACACAAATCCCGCTGAAAACCCGAATATTTTTCCCTTTGCTGTTTAACCTCCGAAAATCCCGGCTATACTCAGCTTCGGAGGTGCTTAACAAATGAGCGACAACAAACGAAACGGCAGCGCTGCCGGAAAGGGCTATTACATAGCCCTGATCCTGTGCGCCGCTGCCATCGGGATCACAAGCTATGTATACTACCGAAACGATAAGCAATTGGAAGAGGTTACCGTCCAGGAGACCCAGGAGGAGCTGGTCGTCGGCACCATGGCGGCGGAGGACGTGCCGGTTCTGGCCACCCAGCCCCAGACAAAGCCTGCCGCCACCCAGCCTTCCGCTGAGACAACGCCCCCTGCTACGGAGGGAAAGACGCTGAAAACAGCGGCGCCTGTATCCGGCGAGGCCATTACCGGCTATGCCATGGAGGCCCTGAGCTATAACCAGACCACCCGGGACTGGCGTGTCCACAACGGTTTGGACTATGCCGCGGAACCGGGAACGGCGGTATGCGCCGCAGCGGACGGCACGGTCTACACCGTCTATGAGGACGATGCCATGGGCAATACCGTGGTGATCCGTCACACAGGCGGCTACACCACCAAGTATTCCAGCCTTTCTTCCGACGTGCCGGTAAAGGCCGGGGATACCGTAAGCCTGGGACAGACCATCGGCTACGCCGGGGATACGGCCCTTGTGGAGACAACCCTGGGCACCCATGTGCATTTCAGCGTCACCGCCCAGGATGAGCCTATGGACCCGCTGGACTTTCTGTCGCTGGGTCAGTAAGGTTTTCGAAACACGTTCCTCTTTGAAAAGCTGCCGCCGGACTGTCATCCGGCGGCATTCCTTTTGTGAAGACACAGGAAAAAGGAAAGTGAAAAAGGAAAGAATGGAAGCGGAATCTCTATTGCAACCGGGGCGGTTGTGTGGTATACTTTGTCATAGAATCAAGTGCGTTTCAGGAAGTCTCTGCCTGGCCGGGAAAAGAACGGACAGGCGGCAAAGGGCTTTCCGGCCTGATTGAAAAAGAGCGGGAGGAGAGATAATATGCATTCCATTGCCATTCCGGAGGATGCTCCTATTTTAAACGAGGTTATCAGTGCATTCGAATTTCCCGAGACGCTGCTGGGAGCTGTCCGTTATGGACAGGGGCACATCAACGACACCTTCTGCGTAATCTGCCAGCCCCGGGAAGGGGACTGTGTCCGCTTCATCCTTCAGGGACTGAGCAGCGCGGCCTTCCCCCATCCGGAGGAGCTGATGGAGAACTTCGCGGGCATTACCGCCTTTCTCAGGGAAAAGATCCTGTCCTCCGGCGGAGATCCCGCCCGGGAGACACTGTCTCTGGTAAAGACCAGGGACGGCAAGGATTTCTATAGGGATTCCACGGGGAAGGTCTGGCGGCTGATGCCCTTTGTGGAGAATACGGATTGCTTCCAGTCTGCCACGCCGGAGCTGTTTGAGGCCTCTGCCCGCACCTTCGGCAGATTCCAGTATATGCTTCAGGACTATCCCGCCCAGACCCTCCATGAGACCATTGCCCGGTTCCACGACACCGAGAACCGGTATGAGAAATTCATCGCTGCCCTGGAAGCGGACAAGCTGGGCCGTGCCGGGGATGTGCAGCCGGAAATCCGGTTCGTGCTGGACCGGAAGGCGGACTGCTCCGTGGCCCTTCAGGCCCTGCGGGAGGGAAGGCTGCCTCTCCGGGTCACCCATAACGATACCAAGCTCAACAACATCCTCATTGACCGGGATACCCATGAGGGTATCTGTGTCATCGACCTGGACACCACCATGCCGGGACTGAGCATCAACGACTTTGGAGACTCCATCCGGTTCGGCGCGAACCATTGCCGGGAGGACGAGAAGGACTTAGGGAAGGTCAGCTTTGACATCGGGCTGTACGAGGTGTTCACCCGGGGCTTCCTGGAGGGCGCTCAGGGGAGCCTGACAGAGGAGGAGCTGAAGTACCTGCCCTGGGGCGCAAGGCTCATGACATTGGAATGCGGCATCCGGTTCCTGACGGACTACCTGGAGGGCGACCATTACTTCCATATCCAATATCCTGAGCAGAATCTGGATCGCTGCCGAACCCAGTTTAAGCTGGTGAAGGATATGGAGCGGCAGTTCGACGCGATGTCGGCTGTGGTTGAAAAATACGCGAAGCTATTTTCGCATACATAATGAGGAGGAAGAAAGATGAACATTTTGGTGACCGGCGGCGCGGGCTATATCGGTTCTCACACCTGCCTGGAGCTACTCAATGCCGGATATGATGTGACAGTGGTGGATAACCTCTGCAATTCCAATCCAAAGAGCCTTGAGCGGGTGGAAGAGCTTACCGGCAGAAAGGTCAAATTCTACCAAGGAGACGTGCGGGACGAGGCGCTGCTGGGGAAGATTTTCGCGGAGAACAAGATTGCCGCTGTTATCCACTTCGCGGGGCTGAAGGCTGTGGGCGAATCCGTGGCCCAGCCCTGGCGGTATTATGACAATAACCTGAATTCCACACTGGTGCTGACCAAGGTTATGAACGAGGCGGGCTGCAAGAGGATTATCTTCTCCTCCTCCGCGACCGTCTATTCCGGCGACAACGAAATGCCTCTGCGGGAGACTAGCCGCACCGGCAGCTGCACCAACCCCTATGGCTGGACCAAGTATATGACGGAACAAATTCTCTCCGGCATGGCCTTTGCGGACAGGGAATGGAGCGTGGTGCTGCTGCGCTACTTTAACCCCATCGGCGCCCACGAAAGCGGCCGGATCGGTGAGGATCCCCGGGGCATTCCCAACAACCTGATGCCTTACATCACTCAGGTGGCCATCGGCCGCCGGGAGAAGCTGAGCGTCTTCGGCAATGACTACGACACCCCCGACGGTACCGGCGTCCGGGACTACATCCACGTGGTGGATCTGGCCAAGGGCCACGTTGCCGCCATTCGCTACGCGGTGGAAAATTTGGGCTGTGAGGTCTTTAACCTGGGCACCGGCATTGGCTACAGCGTGTTGGATATGGTAAAGGCCTTTGAAAAGGCCAACGGCGTGGCGGTGCCTTACCAGATCGTTGACCGCCGTCCCGGCGACCTGCCCACCTGCTATGCCGATCCCGCAAAGAGCGCGGAAAAGCTGCACTGGAAGGCGGAAAGAAATCTGGAGGACATGTGCCGGGATTCCTGGAACTGGCAGTCCCACAACCCCATGGGCTACGGGGAATAAGGTCAGTCTGTTTTTTACAAAAGCTGTGTCGGAGGCTGCTCCGGCACGGCTTTTGCTGCACTTACGGGAGATAAGGGAGATTGTTCATAATTTCTTTTCAATTTCGTTAATATTTTTTCCTTAAATAAACCTTAAGATAACAGGAAGGATCCTGGACGAATAAATATATAGAAGACGGGAGAGATCTTGATGAGCACATTTTTAACACTGGCATTTTTGTTTTTCATAGGCGCCCTGGGCGGCTGGTGCCTGGAGGTGGTCTTCCGGAAATTCTTTTCCTCGGATAACCCGGAGCATAAATGGGTAAACCCGGGCTTCTGTACCGGGCCGTATCTGCCTATTTACGGCTTCGGACTGTGCTTCCTTTTCCTGATCGCGTCCTTGGAGCCGCTAATCGTGGCAAGCAGCCCCTTCTGGACGAAGACATTGCTGTTTATTACCATGGCGGTGTGCATGACGGCGGTGGAATATGTGGGCGGATTGTTCCTGCTTAAATACTACCACATCCGACTGTGGGATTACCGGGGCCTTTGGGGGAACGTTCAGGGCTTGATTTGTCCGCTGTTTTCCCTGTTTTGGGCGATTTTGGGAGCGATGTACTACTTTTTGGTTCACCCCTATATCTTAAACGCCCTCCATTGGCTGTCGCAGAACCTGGCCTTCTCCTTTGTGATCGGCCTGTTCTACGGCGTGTTTATCATTGACATCAGTAACTCTTTGCAGCTGGTGAATAAGCTGAAGCAATTCGCCGAGAGCAACGAGCGAATCCTGAAATATGAGAACATTAAGCTGCATATCCGTGCCCAGCAGGCAAACCGTACCGGTAAGCGGTATTTCTTCCGTTCCTTCAAGTCGGATCAGCCCCTGAACGAGCATCTGCGGGATATGCTGGAATCCTTTGAAAAGCGGATCAAAAATCCCAAATGAGTTTCGAGCCTAAGAAAAGAGAGAAAAATACCATGAAGCAATATTACGCGGGAATTGACATTGGCTCCACCACCGTAAAGCTGGCTGTGCTGGATGACAGCGGCAAGCAGGTTTTCGGCGCCTACCGCCGTCACCGGGCGGATACCCAGGGAGCGCTGGCGGCGCTGCTGGTGGAGGCTGCGCCGGTGGTAGGGGATGCTGTCCTCCGGGCGGGAATCACCGGCTCAGGGGCCATCAACCTGGGAAAGGCCCTGGAGATTCCCTTTGTGCAGGAGGTGGTGGCGGTGGCCACTGCCCTGCGGCGCGGCTATCCCCAGACGGACGTTGCCATTGAGCTGGGCGGCGAGGACGCCAAGATTATCTACTTCAAGGGCGGTCTGGAACAGCGGATGAACGGCGTCTGCGCCGGCGGTACGGGAGCCTTCATTGACCAGATGGCTGCCCTGCTGCAAACCGATGCCGCCGGACTGAATGATGCCGCGGCGGACTACAAGGAAATCTATCCAATCGCCGCCCGGTGCGGCGTGTTCGCCAAGACGGACATTCAGCCCCTGATTAACGAGGGGGCGGCGGTTTCCGACCTGGCGGCCTCCATTTTCCAGGCAGTGGTGAATCAGACCATTTCCGGCCTTGCCTGCGGCAAGCCCATCCGGGGCTGCGTGGCCTTTCTGGGCGGGCCGCTCCACTTCCTGCCGGAGCTGAAAAAGGCCTTTATCCGTACATTGCGTCTGACGCCGGAAACTACCGTTGACCCGGAGAATTCTCACCTGTTTGCCGCCATGGGCGCGGCCATGGAGTCTAAGGACGCCCCCGGTGTGGAGATCGGAGATCTGATCCGGAGACTGAAGCAGGGCGTTGCCATCTCCTTCGAAATGCCCCGGCTGGAAGCCTTGTTTGAAAATCAGGAGGACTATGACCGGTTTGCCGCCCGTCATGCCAGGGCTGTGGTGGCGAAACAGGATCTGAAGACCTACGAAGGAAACTGCTATCTGGGCATCGACGCAGGATCTACCACTACGAAGCTTGCCCTTATTGGAGAGGAAGGACAGCTTCTGTATTCCTTCTACGCCAATAATCAGGGTAACCCCATTGAAACCGCGAAGCGTGCCATGGGGGAGCTGAAGGGTTTGCTGCCTGCTGGGGCGAGGATCGTCCGGTCCTGCTCCACCGGCTATGGGGAAGCTCTGCTTCAATCCGCCTTCTGTCTGGACGACGGGGAGGTGGAGACGGTGGCCCACTGCACAGCCGCCGCGTTCTTTGACAAGGACGTGGACTGCGTGCTGGACATTGGCGGCCAGGACATGAAGTGCATCAAGCTGAAAAACGGTACGGTGGACTCCATCATGCTCAAC
>DEUP01000026.1:0-23399 GCA_002362625.1 Clostridiales bacterium UBA3259 | reverse complement strand
TCCTCCGGCTGCGGCTCCTTTATTGAGAACTTTGCCGCCTCCCTGGGCTACAGCGCCAAGGACTTCGGAGAGCTGGGCCGGTTTGCCCAGCATCCTGTGGACTTGGGTACCCGGTGTACGGTGTTCATGAACTCCAACGTCAAGCAGGCCCAAAAGGAAGGGGCGGAGATCTCCGACATCTCCGCCGGCCTTGCCTATTCCGTAATCAAAAACGCCCTGTTTAAGGTCATCAAGCTGTCCTGCGCCAATGACCTGGGACGGCACATTGTGGTGCAGGGCGGCACCTTCTACAATCAGGCGGTCCTTCGGGCCTTTGAAAAGATCGCTGGGGTGGAGGCCACCTGCCCGGATATTTCCGGCCTGATGGGCGCCTTCGGCGCGGCTCTGGTGGCCCGGGGAAATTACACCGGACAGGAAAGCACTATGCTGCCCATGGAGGAGATTCTGTCTCTGACCTATACCTCCTCCACCCGCCGGTGCGGCGGCTGCGCCAACAACTGCATGCTCACGGTGAGCACCTTCCCCGGAGGCCGGAGCCACATCACGGGCAACCGGTGCGAAAAGGGCCTGGGGGACACAGTGGAGCACAAATCCGCCCCCAACCTGTTTGCCTATAAGCAGAAGCGGATGTTTCACTATTCGCCGCTGCCGGAAAAGGACGCGCCCAGAGGCACCATCGGCATTCCCAGAGTGCTGAACATGTACGAAAACTATCCCTTTTGGGCGACCTTCTTCCGGGAACTGGGCTTCCGGGTGATTCTGTCTCCCTTCTCCACCCGGAAAATCTACGAGCTGGGCATGGAGAGCATCCCCTCGGAATCGGAATGCTATCCAGCGAAGCTCTCCCACGGCCATGTACAGTGGCTGATAAATAAGGGCATCAAAACCATTTTCCATCCCTGTGTGTTCTATGAGCACCAGGAGAACCCGGGCGCTCAGAACCATTACAACTGCCCCATGGTGGTATCCTACGCGGAGAATCTGAAAAACAACGTGGAGGCGGTGGTGGAGGGGGATGTCCGGTACATCCGTCCCTTTATGGCCTTCACCAGCGAGAAAATTGCCGCTGACCGGCTGGTTCGGCTGTGCAAGGAAACCTGGGATATTCCGGAGCAGACCGTCCGCACTGCCGTCCATCTGGCATGGGAGGAGCAGCAAAACGCCAAGGCGGACATCCGCCGTCAGGGAGCACAGACCCTGGCGGAGATGGAAGCCCGGGGCGGGAAGGGAATTGTCCTGGCGGGTCGGCCCTACCATCTTGACCCGGAGGTCAACCACGGCATTGCCGAGCTGATTGCCGCCTACGGTCTGACAGTCTTCACGGAGGACAGCCTCCCCTTGGAGAACCGAAAGGGTCAGAAGCTTCGGGTGCTGGATCAGTGGGTGTACCATTCCCGGCTCTATGCCGCCGCGGAGTACATCTCCCAGCGCAACGATCTGGAGCTGATCCAGCTGAATTCCTTCGGCTGCGGCCTGGACGCTGTCACCACCGATCAGGTCAGCGAGATTCTGGAGGGGAGCAACAAGCTCTACACCCTGCTGAAAATCGACGAAGTGAACAATCTGGGGGCAGTCCGCATCCGGATCCGCAGTTTGCTGGCGGCCATGAAGATGCGGGAGAAGAAGGGCATTCTGGCCCAGGCTCAGCCTGGGGAATACCGTCGGGCGGAGTTTACCGAGGAAATGCGAAAGGCCCGGTACACCATTCTGGCGCCCCAGATGAGCCCCATGCACTTCGATATTTTGGAGCCGGTGTTCCGCAAGCATGGCTACAATGTGGTGGTGCTGGATAACGACGACCGGTCGGCCATCGACACGGGGCTGAAGTACGTCAACAATGACGCCTGCTACCCTTCCATTACGGTAGTTGGGCAGATCATGGAGGCGGTGCTGTCCGGGGAATACGACACGGATCATCTGGCGATTTTCATGAGCCAGACCGGCGGCTGCTGCCGGGCCAGCAACTATGTGGGCTTTATCCGCCGTGCCCTAAGTAAGGCGGGCATGAGCCACATTCCCGTGATCTCTTTGAATGCCAACGGCATGGAGAAAAACGAGGGCTTCCGCTTGAGCGTGGGGCTGGTGCGGGACGCCCTCCGGGCAGTGGTCTACGGGGACCTGTTCCTGCGGTGCCTGTATCGGGTGCGTCCCTATGAGGCGGCGCCCGGTTCCGCCGATGCGCTCCATGAGAAGTGGAAGAGTATCTGCATTGACTCTCTTACAAATCCCAAAACCACCTGGAAATATGGCGCCGTCTGTGCCGGCATCGTGGATGCCTTTGATAAGCTGCCCATTGACGAGAACCTGAGAAAGCCCCGGGTGGGCGTTGTAGGAGAGATCCTGGTGAAGTACATGCCCCTGGCCAACAACCATGTGGTGGAGCTGCTGGAACGGGAAGGGGCGGAGGCCATCGTGCCGGACATGATGGACTTCTTCAACTACTGCGTGTATAACGGGATTTACAAGCACGAATTCCTGGGTGCCAAGGGTACGGCAGAGCTGACGGCCAACGCCGCGGTGAAGCTGATCCGGGCGGCCCGCCGTCCTGCCATCAAGGCACTACAAAAAAGCCGGCGGTTTGAGGCCCCGACGCCCATTGAACAGGTGGCGGAGATGACCAAGCCCTTCCTGTCCCTGGGCAACCAGTACGGAGAAGGATGGTTCCTGACGGGAGAGATGGTGGAGCTGCTCACGGGCGGCGTTCCCAACATCATCTGCATTCAGCCCTTTGCGTGTCTTCCCAACCATGTGGTGGGCAAGGGCGTCATCAAGGCGCTGCGAAAGACCTATCCCCAGGCGAATATTTCCGCGGTGGACTATGACCCCGGCGCGTCCGAGGTCAATCAGCTGAACCGGATTAAGCTCATGCTGTCGGTTGCCCAGAAGAACCTTGCGCGGACGCTTTCGGAGGACAAGGCGGGAGAAAAGGCCGCTACCACATAAGGAATGTTCCGATTACCCTTTTATTGGGGTAATCGGAATACTTTTATCCGGCCCGGAAATTTCCGATTCCATTGACGAAAAAAGGGCGGCTATTGCATTTTCCCGTGAAATCCGCTATACTGTATGCAAATAGAGAAGTAAATGGAGGCGGAGTAATGGCTAAAGAAAAGATGTACCTGTTTGAGGAAATGCCCATTCCCAGGGCGGTGATGCAGCTCTCCATTCCCATTGTGGTCAGTTCCCTTGTAACCATCGTCTATAATTTGGCTGATACGTTCTTTGTGGGAATGCTGAATGACCCCGTCCAGAACGCGGCGGTCACCCTGGTATACCCTGTCATGCTGGGCTTCAACGCGGTGAATAACCTCTTCGGCGTGGGAACCTCCAGCATGATGAGCCGAAGCCTGGGCAGCGGAGATCACGAAAAGGTGAGGAAATGCTCTGCTTTCGGCTTCTATGGCGCGCTGGTAAGCGGACTGGTGTTCTCTCTGCTGTGTACGGTTTTCCGGATGCCGCTGCTGGGGCTGCTGGGAGCGGACGAAACAACCTGGGAGGCCACTGCCAATTATATGTTCTGGACCGTCTGCTGCGGGGCTATGCCCGCGATCCTGAACGTGGTTCAGGCGCATATGGTTCGCAGCGAGGGAGCGGCCCTCCATGCCAGCATCGGAACCATGAGCGGGTGCCTGCTGAATATGCTTCTGGACCCGATTTTCATTCTTCCCTGGGGCCTGAATATGGGCGCGGCAGGCGCGGGACTTGCGACCTTCGTGTCCAATTGTGCGGCCTGCTGCTACTTCCTGATATTGGCACGGATGAAGAAGGGCAAAACCTTCGTATGTATGGACGCCCGCAGGCTGAAGCACCTGAGTTCGGATGTGGTGCTGGGGATTTTCGCGGTGGGCATACCCGCTTCCATTCAGAATCTGCTGAATGTGGCAGGTTCCACCATTCTCAACAACTTCACCGCCGCCTTCGGCGCATCCGCCGTGGCGGCCATGGGTGTGGCCCAGAAGCTGAATATGATTCCTATGCAGATGGGTATGGGATTTTCCCAGGGCATCATGCCCCTGGTCAGCTACAACTATTCCAGCGGCAACCGGAGGCGGATGAAAAAATCCATTCTCTTTGCCGGGAGCATCGTTGCGCCGTTCATGCTGACGATGACGCTGGTGTATTTCCTGGGCGCGCCCCGGCTCGTTCAGCTGTTTATGAAGAATCCGGAGATTGTGGGCTATGGCGCCCGGTTCCTGCGGGTCATGTGCCTGAGCAGTGTGTTCATGTGTGTGGACTTCCTTGCGGTGGGGGTTTTCCAGGCCCTGGGAATGGGTAGAAATGCCCTGATGTTTGCCATTGCGCGGAAGGTTGTACTGGAAATCCCGCTGCTGTTTATTATGAACGCGGTATATCCCCTGTATGGCCTGCCCTTTGCCCAGCTGATCGCGGAGGTGATTCTGGCTGCCGCGGCCCTGGTGATGCTGCGCGGGATTTTCCAGCAGGAGGGCGAGGATCTGGAAAAAAGATGAAAACCGTGCCTGTGGGACGGAAAAGCCCGGTGCTGATAGTCGGCACCGGGCTTTTGTGCGGAAGAATCTGTTTTCGGTTATACGGGCAGCAGATTTGTGACCATCGGACACAGCACAGCGGTCAAAATTCCGGCAACCGCAATGGACAGGCTGCTCACGGCGCCCTCGATCTGTCCCATTTCCAGTGCTTTCGAGGTGCCAATGGCGTGGGAGGAGGTGCCGATGGCGATTCCCCTTGCGATTGGGTTTGTAATCCGGAGAAGCTTACACAGGCTGACGGCAAGCAGGTTCCCCATGATTCCGGTGAGAATGATGGCAGCCGTGGTCAGGGCTGGGATTCCGCCCAGCTCTGTGGAAACATCCACGCCAATGGCAGTGGTGACGGACTTGGGAAGCAGACTGACAGCGCTGGCCGCGTCCAGCCGGAATACCCACGCCAGAAGCAGAATGCTGCCCACGCTGGTAAGTACCCCTGCCCCAATGCCGGTAAGAATCGCCGGAAGATTTTTCTTCAGCAGCTCCCACTGCTCATACAGGGGAACCGCCAGACTGACCGTGGCGGGGAACAGCAGGTAGGTCAGTACTGAGGCGCTTTCCTTATAGTCCGGATAGGGAATTTTCAAAACGCTTAGAACGATTATCACAAAAAGGCTGCCCCAAAGGAGGGGATTGCACCAGGCCGCTTTGGTTTTTCTGTGGAGAAAGGTGCCCAGGGCAAAGGCGGCCAGGGTGAGTACCGTGCCCCAAACGGCGGAGGTATTCAGAAACTCAGTCATGCTTTTTCCTCCCCGCAATCCATTGGGTCACCCGGCCGGAGACCGCGAAGACGAGAATTGTTACAGGAATCAGAGCGATCAAAATGGGCAGCCAGAGACGGCCAAGGATATCCCACAGCTCCATGACGCCCACAGCTCCCGGAATGAACAGCAGAGGGAATATGCCGGTTAAAAACGCGCAGGTTTCCTTCACTTGCTCCAATTTGACGATGCCTGTTTTCAGCGCAAGCAGCAGAAGCACCAGACCATAAATGCTGGCAGGGATGGGCAGGGGCAGCAGCCAATGGAGAAGCTCCCCTAAAAAGCAGAATACACAAATTCGTAAAAATTGAAACAAGTATTTCATGCTGTCACCTCGAAAGAACGGGTGGACCGTCCGCAAAGGTGGCAGGCGGCCCGAAAATGGAGGAAGGGATCAGAAGGGAACCACACCCGGTAAAGTCGCGCGATAAGGGTGAGAATGTCCACGGAGAACAGGGTCATGGGCAATGGCATAAGCGATCATAAAAATGGAGCACAAAGGCAGGGGAGTGTCCAGAAACAGGAACACCAGCATGACCAGGGTCATGGCCAGATTGAACCAATACCACCAGTTGTCGGTAACCTTCTTCTCCCTGGCATCTGCCGCTTCTCCGGAGGCAAGTTCCGGGGTCAGGCCGTGGCGCTTCCCGTTCAGCAGCACCGGGAAGCCGTTGACAAAGACCAGCGCCACCAGCACAACCACGCCGGGAATGATGATGGGATCAAACAGGCCGATCTCCGCAAAGCCAAATCCGGCACAAAGGGCCGCGAGAATGGGAAGACCAATAAAGGCTGCGGGAGGGCTGACCCGGCTTTTCATAAGGACGACCATCAAAATGATCATCAGGATAAAACCGATTGCTGCCAAAATAAAAGATATCCTTTCTGTTTTTATATTTTAAGGAAAGGGCATAAGCGTAGTTTATAGGATGATGGCAGAAAAAGCAACTGTCGTAATGAAAAAATAGAATACTTTTTATATATTTTTGATGAATCAGCCGCTTCTTGTCCGGTGTGGGACGGGAAATTACCTGATTCATCTGATCATACCTCTCCAGGGAATGTTTTTCGCGGAAGCGTCGCGGCAGCGGAATATCGCGCATTCCACTCTCGCTTTCAGGGCGCCGGCCATGGCGCTTTTCTCAATGACCATTGTTGTTTTCCTCTTTGTTTGTGTTCGTGCTTTCTTGCTTCTGACAACACATTAACCCATATTTCCTGGCTGTAAAATGCATTAAAATACTGAAAGCCCAGTCCCAAATGGAATGCCCGTTAATGAAAAATGTTCATAGGAAAAGGGCTTCACAAAGTCCCTGATTGGGTGTATTATGATGATATGGAATGGTAAAACCCAGAAAGAAGTCTTACTGCGGACGAAAAGGTTTTTGAGCTGCTGGAAGCCCGGGGAGAAAGCGGGAATATTACAAAAGCGGCGGACAAGCTGTTCATTACCCAATCCGCCCTGTCCAAAGGGATAAAGAGCATCGAACGGGAGCTGGGAGTGGAGCTGCTGAAAAAATACCGGTAAGGAGATTGCTATGGAAGTGACATTATTTGAAATGCTGGAAGCCCGGGAAAGACGGGCGGCGAGGCAGCAGGCACTTAGGGAGGCCTGCGGCAAGACCATGGTCTGCTTTACCATGAATATCGCCGGGCCGGTGAAAAACAATGCCCTGATCCGCCGGGGCTACGCCCTGGGTAAACGGCTCCTGCGGCAGCAGCTGATGGCGGCGGGAATCCCCATCGTACATTTTGAGGAAGTACGGGAGGACACCGGCAATGAGGCCTTTTTTCTGCTGGATGCAGCCCCTCTTGCGGTTAAGGCGGTTACGGTGGAGATTGAGGATCACGCCCCTGTGGGCCGGCTGTTTGACATGGATGTCCTCTGTCCCGACGGGCGGAAGGTTGACCGGCAGGAGCTGGGGTATTCCGGAAGGAAATGCCTGATTTGCGGGGATATGGCCCAGGTCTGCGCCCGGAGCCGCGCCCACACGGTTGCCGAGCTTCAGGAGAAAACCTGGGAAATTCTGGGCAAGGCGCTGGATGACGCGGACAGTGCGGACGCCGCAAGACTGGCCTGTCAGGCGCTGCTGTACGAAGTGGCGACCACGCCTAAGCCAGGCCTGGTTGACCGGGAGAACAGCGGCAGTCACCGGGATATGGATTTCTTCACCTTCCAGGCCAGTGCCGCCGCTTTGTATCCCTATTTTTCCCAATGCGTGAAAATTGGAAGGGAAAGGCCAGACGCCCGGGAGACCTTCCGGCGGCTGCGTCTGCCCGGAAAGCTGGCAGAGGGGAAAATGCTCCACGCTACCGGTGGGGTGAATACCCATAAGGGCGCGATTTTCTCCATGGGCATTCTCTGCGGCGCTCTGGGCAGGCTGGAACGGGAGCAGTGGGCAGACCCGGAGCGGGTACTGGCGGAATGCGCTGCCATGACACAGGGGCTGGTCATCAGCGACTATGCCGATCTGACCCCGGAGAAGGCGAAAACCGCCGGGCAGAAATTGTACCTGCAATATGGCATTACCGGTGTTCGGGGTCAGGCGGAAGCCGGCTTCCCAACGGTTTTAAAGGTGGGGCTGCCAAAGCTGGAAGCGGGTCTGTCTCTGGGAAAATCCATCAACGAGTCCGGCTGCGCCGCCCTGCTTGCCATGCTGGCGAAAACCGTGGATACCAACATGATCCACCGGGGAGGCTATGAAGTTCAACAGGAAGTCATGAAAACACTGTCTGAGCTGCTGGAAGAAGAGGACTTCCCATCCAAAGAAACCCTGGAAGGGCTGGACGCGGAATTTACCCGGAAGAACCTGTCTCCCGGCGGCACGGCGGATTTGCTGGCGCTGGTATACATGCTGCATTTTTTGAAGGAGGAATCCTATGAGTGATTATTCCATTTCCCAAGTCTACCCCTCGGACAAATACAGCCTCTCTCAGATTGACGCGCTGCTGCAAAGGGAGGGGATCTCCCGGGACGGCAATCTGGACTACATCTGCGCCATGTATGATGAAAATGACGACATCATTGCCACCGGAAGCTGCTTTGGCTGTACCCTGCGGTGCTTTGCTGTCAGCTCGGAGCATCAGGGAGGGGGACTGCTGAATGAAATAATTTCTCACCTGATGGAGGTACAATACGCCCGGGGAAATACCCACCTGTTCCTATATACCAAGGTCAAATCCGCAAGGTTTTTCGGGGATCTGGGCTTTTATGAGATTGCCCGGGTGGACGGCACTTTGGTGTTTATGGAAAACCGGAAAAGCGGCTTTCCGGGGTATCTGAAGGCTTTGGAGAAAACAAAAAAGGACGGCGTCTCCGCCGCCCTTGTGATGAACGCCAACCCCTTTACCCTGGGACATCAGTATCTGGTGGAGACGGCCGCTGCCAGGTGCGACACCCTGCACCTGTTTGTCCTCAGCGAGGATGCTTCCCTGGTGCCCTTTGCTGTGCGAAAAAAGCTGGTGCAGGCGGGAACTGCCCACATTCCCAATGTGGTTCTTCACGATTCCGGCCCCTACATCATCAGCAGCGCCACCTTTCCCAGCTACTTCCTCAAGGACGAGGCGGCGGTGATTGATGGTCATGCCCGGCTGGATCTGGCGGTGTTTACAAAAATTGCCCAGGTCCTGGGCGTCACCGAGCGGTATGTAGGTGAGGAACCCACCAGCCAGGTGACAGGGTTGTATAACAAAATAATGGCGGAGGAACTGCCCAAAGCGGGCATCGCCTGCCATATCATCCCCAGAAAGGAGGAATCCGGCAAGGCCATCAGTGCGTCCACTGTCCGGGCAGCTCTGCAAAGTGGGGACTGGGACACCGTAAAAACGCTGGTGCCAGCCGCCACGCTGGACTATTTCACCAGTACGGAAGCCGCGCCAGTCTTAGCGCGCATTCGCCGGGCGGGCAATGTGGTGCATTATTGAGCCGTGCTTTTGGCGAAATCGTTTGGTCTTTCCTTGTTGAATATGCCAAGGTCCCAGCGCCTTGCTTGGAGCTTGAGAATGAAATATCTCTGATAGAAGGGAAACCGAGTACGTTGTGAGCCTTTAGGAAATAAAAAAGCGAGACATCCAAAGGGATGTCTCGCTTTTATGGTGGACGATATAGGACTCAATTGCATTTCCCGCTATGCTCACGTCCAATCGCCTCCCGTCAGCATATTCTGCAGGTAGGGGTCTGCACCGTATCTCCCTTCCAAATACTGTTTGTCGTATGCGGCGGTGTTGTTGACTCGCTCGTTGTCCTCACGACGGATCTCATGCAGAGAATAGATCTCGCTGGAATGGTTTTCACCAAGAGCAGCAAACCAGATTTCATCCCGCCGGAACACGGTGTTTTTCATTGTGCATCAGGTCTTCTCTCTGGAAGGATATATTACTCTTTACCGCATTTCGCCTTGCAGATGAGCTGGGTCATAGTACCCATTGGACAGTAGACGCACCAGCTGCGGGGTTTGAAAAGCGCCATGGTAATCAATCCCAGCACCGTAGACGTGAGCATCACGCTGTAAAAGCCGAAAGCAAACTGCGCCACACCGGGGTGAAACAGTGTACCATGGTAAGCCCAATGCCAAGGCAGCTTGAAGGTCCACAACAGTGTCACCACCTGTCTCAGATCCTGTGCGCCGGAGAATACCAGATATGTATTCCAGAGCATTTGGAAAAACATGATGAAGAAGAAAATCAGGAATCCATAGCGAAAGGCTCTGCTTTTCATCCAATTCGGAATGTCCTTTTTCCGTGATAGACCAAACCTGCCTCCAAGCAGAGCGAACATCTGGCCTCGCCCGCAGTAGCGATTGCAGTACCCCTTTGTACCACGGACGAAAGCAATGATCAGTGGGATGAAAAAGAAGCATAGACCCATCCAGGCGAACAGAATATTGAAGAAGCCGAGGATCAGATAGGTCAACTCAACGGCCCATAAGTAGTCATACCAATGCTTTTTCATGCCTGTACCTCCTGAATCTGAATGACAGACGCCGGACATTCTTTTGCGCATTTTCCGCAGCCTACACATTTCTCCATATCAACCACGGCTCTGATTCCCTTCCAAATGGTAATGGCCTGTAAAGGACACACTTTTTCACAACATCCACAGGCCACACAGTGACTGCTGTCTACATGCGCTTTTCTACGTTTTCTGACTTTCGTTTCCATAAATGCCCTCCTGCTATGTTATTACGAATTAACACTGTATCCGCTTCCGGATAGACTCCTACGTCTTGCATGAGCCGTCTCATTCCTGCCCGACAAAAGCCGCCCTGCGAATCCCATATAGGCAGCAGTGCTCAATGGGTTGGCAGTTAAAGGGCAGGTGCCGGTGGAGCACCCTGCAAAAGAATCGTAAATGAGTCCCATCAATGCACCCCCTGCGGTAAACGAGATGGGCTTCAACCACTTTTTCATCTTTATTCCTGCCTCCCAGCCAAATATTCCTCCGCAAAATGAGCTGCTACAGCTCCGTCAGCCACCGCAGTCACAACCTGACGAAGGGCTTTGGTCCGGACATCTCCTACAGCAAATACCCCTGGGATGTTGGTTCGGGTGCTCTCATCTGCCACAACATAGTCCGCTGAATCCAGGGTCAGCTGATCCTTTACCAGCTCTGTGGAAGGCTTTCTCCCAATGCTAACGAACACACCATCACAAGGGAGGGCACCCTCCTCTCCGGTCTTAAGGTTCCGCAGCCGGACTCCAGTCATCTCATCTTCCGCCAGCAGACCGATGATCTCACGATTCCATTGGAATTCGATATTTCCTGCATTCTTCAGTGCCTCATGGTAGATCTTCGTTGCTCTCAGGGTATCTCTGCGATGGACAAGGATCACCTTTTTGCAGATTCGGGAAAGAATGAGGGCATCCGCCGCAGCCGTATTTCCGCCGCCTGCCACCACAACGGTTTTCCCTTTATAGAACATACCGTCACAGGCCGCACAGTAGGCGCGCCCATCAGTCCCGCGTTTTCAATGATCGAGATCGTCTCGTTCGCGATGAAGGCGATGATCGTTGCATCCCGGATGAAGTTAGACCCCATGATCAGATCCAGGCGGCAGGCTACCAGCACGACCAGGAGGGTCATGCCTTTGCGGCAGAGGCCCTTCCACCCGGCCCGGCTCTCCAGCGTGCCGCCGTCAGTCTTCGGGGACTTATGAAACACGCCAGCGACGACGAGGCCGGTGATGTAGTCCACGGCCATGAAGATCATCAGCGTGACCAGGGCCGTGTCCCAGCCGCCGAAGAGGGAGGCGATAAAGCTGCCCACCACTCCCACGATTGTGCAAATTCCGTTTTTCATACTTGTGTACCTCCTTTTTATTTACTCGGCATAGACTTCCCAGCCTGCCGGGTATGTCTCAGGGCTCCAGACGTTCCCGTCCATGGTGGAGATGTAGAGGGTGCCGTTGTGGCTCACGATGTCCCCGGTGTTGTAGGCGTCAGAAGCGCCCAGAGGCTGCACCCAGACCGGGTAGCCGCCCTCGATCACGCCGATGGCCTTGTAGAGGCTCGTGGCGGTGTCAGGCGTCCACTCAGCAGCGCTGGTGTGGTCCTGCAATACCTGATAGAGCTGGGGATCGCCCACGGAGTTCACGCCGTAGGAGATGACGTCCTTGACCTTGTAGGCTTTGCCCACCTCATAGGCCGGGAACATGGAGGGGATCTCCAGCATCTTGTCCAGCTGGGTCTCCGCGTCCAAAGTGGTGACAAAATACTGCAAAGCGGTCCGCATCTCAGCGGCTAATTTCATCATGTCCATAGCTTATACCTCCCCCGTGAGCAGCACCTTCATGGCCTGCTCCATCTCGTTCATCTTGGCCTCCATCGTTTCCTTGGCCACTTCGTCGGCGGTCTTGTCAGCCAGGATAAACCAGTATTTTGTGCCGATCTTGCAGATCTGCACCAGTTTCATGTTTTCGTGCTCCTGGGCGCCATCCGGGCCCTCAATGGTCACTTTGCTGAGGTTGTCCCGGAAGACGTCCTCGGTGACTTTCTTGTCGCTGATGTAGTTGTTGCCGTTGAGGGTGAGTCCCTCCAGGGCTGTCCCATCAGCCAGCGTAATCTTGAATGTCCTTTTTTCCATGTTGGTCTCCTTCCGAAAAGTTGATAATATAGCAGGCTCATGTTGCTGATCTGCTGCCTTGACATGCGTTTCCAGTTGCCGCCCAGCCATGACTTGAAAGAGTTCTCCACGTCAAAATAGCTCATTTCTCCGGCATCCAGCTTCCGCTTGTAGGCCTTCAGCTTGCGGCGCTCCCGGGTGACTGCCTTCGGGTGGATCTTCCGGATCACGCGCCCCGTGTCAGTCAGAGAGTAGCCGATCTGCAGGTAGCGGTAAAAGCTGGACAGCTTGCAGATCCTCGTCTTTTTCTCGTTGATAATGATGCCGTATTCTTCAGCGATCTGCCTCACGCCCTCCAGCACGGTCAAAAGAAATTCTTTGCTGTCGCTGATGATGTGCGTGTCATCGGTACATCTGCCGAAGAGCTTGCAGCCCATCACGATCGAGATGTAGTTGTCTATCCGGTATGGATGAACGATCCCGACGTCCTGAGAGACCTGGTTGCCGATGTCAACGCCTTTCTTTAGCGTCTTTTCACCGGTCAGCAGTTTCGGATCTGTGAAGCGGTTCATCATCGGGTCGACTTTGCTGTGGTACATTTCCGCGATCTCTTCATCGGAGAAGCGGGAGACGTCCAGCTCGAAGGTCCTGAAAATGTCCCGGATCAGTGTCATGGCCACCTGAGCGACGTCCGGCTCCTGCTCTCGCCGGATGAAATAGTCGAGCGTGGCCAGGATCGGCTCATGCTGGAGATTGCCATAATAACCGGAGAAATCAATGAAGAGCACCCAGCCCTCGTTGCTGCCGGTCATCATGTAATATCATGACGGCGTTGGGGTCCTGCTCCAGGATCTTGCGGACTTCCGGAAGGTCATCATCCTCAAAGACGTCAGTGTCGCAGCTCAGCCAGAACGCTGAGGCGTTCCAGCCTCGCCCGGTTTTCCATACCACGACCCAGGCGATCCCCTCGCGGATCTCATCGGCGTAACTGCTCGCGGTTTCTCTCAATGTTGCCATATAGGTGTGTCCTCCTCTCGCTTGTTGAGTAGAATATTTTTCTACCCGTGGATAGTGTACCTCCGGGCAGAAAGAAAGTCAACTATTTTTTTCCGAAAAAGTAGAAATTTTTTGCCTCTCATGGTATAATGATTTCTCCGAGGAGGTTGTGATCAATGGATAATTTAGGGCAGAAAATTAAGAAAAGACGGGAAGAGCTTGGCCTCAGTCAGGAAGACCTGGCGAAGATACTGGGCTATAAGCATAAGAGTTCGATCAACAAGATCGAGCTCGGCGCGGCGGATGTTCCACGGGCAAAAGTTCCGGCCTTTGCTAAAGCGTTAGGGATGACCGCCATCGAGTTCTCCGGCTGGACAGAAGACCGGAAGACGGTCAGCTTCTCTTATTGTCTGGAGCAGCAGATGAAGCTCCTGGGCTGGGTTGTGCTGTATGATGCAGACGGAAACGTGATCCTCACCCATGACGGAGTTGAGTATGAGGTCACTGAGGAGAAGATCAAAGAACTGGAGAGCCGGGTGGCTCTGTATATGGACTTTTTGCTGAATGACCTGGCAAAGAACTCCCGAAAAATAGGAGGGCGACAGTGATGTTTGGACACAAAGAGAAAAAGAAAAACGCAGAGCTCCTCGCTCCCATCTGGCTGGACGATATGCGAAAAGCCCGGGACGTAGTAAACAATACCACGGATCCAGACTCGTTTTTTACTGATTACGCGAGTTTGAAAGACTTGGCCGGAAAGCTGACCGAGCTCTCGAAGTATGTCAAGTTTAAGGGTACGAAGCCCGCAGAGGTGCTGAGAATGGCTCAGGAGCAGGAGGAAGCCGCCACCCGTGATTTCATTTTGAGATACTTCCAGAAGACTCTGCTGAACGCTGAGAAAGTCAAAACTGTTAGAGGAAAGCGCTCCCAGTTTGAGAAGTTTCAGACGGCGCTGGAGCCGTACTACTACCAGATGTCGGCGGCCAATGTTGCATTGGTGCAGCAGCTTCATGATGAAGCACTTGCAAAGATAGGAGGTTGACGCTTATGCTGGGTGCTATTTATGCGAGATACTCTGCAGGACCAAACCAGACAGACCAGTCCATCGAGGGCCAGGTTGCTGACTGCCAGGCTTATGCAGAGAGAAACGGGATCCAGATCGTTGAAATATATGCCGACCGGCACATCTCAGGGAAGAGCATCGTCGGCCGGAATGAGTTCCAGAGGATGCTGCACGACGCGGAGCAGCATCGCTTCGAGTGCGTGATCGTCTGGAAGATCGACCGCTTCGGGCGGGACCGGCAGGACATCGCCCTCAGTAAAATGAAGCTGAAAAAGGCGGGCGTCCGTCTGCTGTATGCTGAGGAGTCTGTCCCGGAGGGGCCGGAGGGGATCATCCTGGAGAGCGTTCTGGAAGGCCTGGCCGAGTATTACTCCGCAGACCTCCGGCAGAAGATCGTCAGGGGCATGAGGGAGACCGCGAAAAAGGGACAGTATTGTGGGGCGCCGCTGCCGATCGGCTACACGGTGGACGACGAGAAGCACATCATCGTCGACGAGGAGAAGGCTGCCGTTGTCCGGGAAGCCTTCCGGATGCACAACGCCGGGGCCCAGACGAAGGAGCTGGTCGAGCTCTTCCGAAAGCACGGCGTCACTGGCCAGCGCGGGAAGCCGATCACCCAGGCCGTGATCTATCGGATGTTACGGAACGAAAAGTACCTCGGCCGCTTCGAGATCCAGGGGGTTGAGATCCTGACGGATCCCATCATCGACCTGGCCACCTTCGAGGAGGCGGCCAAACACTTCGGGACGCCGCGCAATAACGCGGCAGGGAGGGCAAAAGTGGACTATCTGCTGAGCTGTAAATGTTTTTGTTCATACTGTGGGGCGATGCTGAACGGGGAGTCCGGCACCAGTAAAACGGGGAAGGTGTACCACTATTACAAGTGTGGCGCGAAGAAGCGCGGCGAGAAGTGCGAGCTGAAGCCGATCCCCCGGGATCACTTCGAGGATCGGGTCATCGAGGCCACGGTCGAGGACATGCTGACCGAGGACATGATCGAGAAGCTCACGGTCCGGATCCTGGAGATCCAGGAGCAGGAGGACGCTCTGGATCCGGCCGCAGCATACCGGAAGCAGCTCGACTCAAACCGGAAGCGCCAGCGGAACATATTGGACGCCATCGAGGAGGGCACCGGGGCCCGGGGCCTCGCCGGTCGCCTGGCGGAGCTGGAAGCCGAAGAGGAGGAGCTGCTCGTGGAGATCGAGCGGGCAGAATTGAAAAAGCCCCGGCTCACCAGTGAGGCGGTCGGGGCTTGGCTTCGTTCGTTCAGAAATGGGGATACAAAAGACGCCGCCTTCCGGCAGCGTCTCGTTGACACGTTCATCGCCCGGATCGAGGTCAGAAACGGCCGGGCGATGATCTTCTACAACATACAAGAAAAAGGACCGCACTCAAAAGTTCGAGTACGGTCCGAATGGTGGACGATATAGGACTCGAACCTATGACCTTCCGCACGTCAAGCGGATGCTCTAGCCAGCTGAGCTAATCGTCCATGCTACGCCTTCAGGCGACTTTGACAGTATACCCTATTTACCGGCGTTTGTCAAGCACTTTTTCGAAATTAGCCCAAAGAAATATCCACATCCTGCTTTCCCGTAAACCGGATCACCAGCCGGTTGGGCAGACACACGATCTGCGCGCCGCTGCTGCAATATCCGCGATCCATGCAGTAGTGGTCGGGGCAGGTGGCCTCTGTCACAGCGATTTTTCCGTCCCGGACCGTAATCGTATTGCTGCCGCCGTTGGGGGCGGTGACGGTGAAGGTTTGATCGATAGCCAGATTTACGGTTTTGACCACACGGCCGCCGCTGAGAACCTCGGCAAACCTCGCGCTTTCTCCGGGGCGAAGGAGGAAAATGCTGAGTAGAATACTCAAAAGCAGCAGAAGGAACAGCAGAATAATCCAGGTCTTGGTCTTCATGGTGGCATTGCCTCGTTTCCCTTGGAAGGTTTACTTGCAGTATATCAAAAAGAAAAGGAAAACGCAAGAAAGTAAAGAAAAACTCCTTGACATTTTTCGCGAAAGATGGTAAACTATCTAAGCCGCATTGAAGGGGCTTTTAATCGGTGCGCCTGTACCGGGCCCTAAGAGCGAGACTACACACATAAAGTAGGTGAAAACAAATGAAAGCAGTTATCGTTACCGGCGGTAAGCAGTACACCGTGGCTGAGGGTGATGTGATCTTCATCGAAAAGCTGAACGTGGAAGCTGACGCTGCTGTGAAGTTCGATCAGGTTCTGGCTGTGCTGGACGGTGAGAACACCAAGATCGGCGCTCCCCTGGTGGAAGGTGCCGCTGTGGAGGCCAAGGTCGTGAAGAACGGCAAGGGCAAGAAGATCGACATCATCCGCTACAAGGCCAAGAAGAACGAGAAGCGCCATATCGGCCATCGTCAGCCTTACACCAAGGTGGAAATCACCAAGATCGCTCTGTAAATCATGACAAGATGCGAATTTTTTACCGAGAACGACCGGATTACCGGTTTCTCTGTCTCGGGTCACAGCGGCTACGCGGAAGAGGGCGCTGACATTGTCTGCGCTGCCGTATCGGCTGTTGTTTCTATGGCTGAGGCCACCATCAATGATGTGTGCGGCGCCAAGGCCAAGGTTCGGGTCAAGGAAGAGCAGGCTCGCTTTACCCTGACCCTCCCCGTTTCCTGCGATGAAGAGAACACAGTCCAGGCGGTACTGGCCGGAATGCTTGTTTATCTTTGCAGCCTTCGGGATGATTATCCGGATTATATCGAAGTTTTGGAGGTGTAACACCATGCTGAAGATTGGTATTCAGTTCTTCGCTCACCACAAGGGCGGCGGTTCCACCAAGAACGGCCGTGACTCTGAGTCCAAGCGGCTGGGCGTCAAGCGTGCTGACGGTCAGTTCGTACTGGCTGGCAACATCCTGGTTCGCCAGAGAGGCACTCACATCCATCCCGGTGTCAATGTTGGGATCGGCAAGGATGACACCCTGTTCGCTCTGACTGATGGTACTGTCAAGTTCGAGCGCCTGGGCAGAGATCGCCGTCAGTGCTCCGTTTACGCTGAGCAGTAAGAAGGCACAGAAAAGCAGCCGCATGTAACGCGGCTGCTTTTTTTCAAGGGGGAAACATGGGAAAACTGGTGCTTTATATCGCAGTCAGCCTGGACGGCTTCATTGCGGGAGAAGGAGAAAGCCTTGACTGGCTGGACAAGGTGGAAGGCCAGGGTGACAATGGCTACGAAGCCTTTTACAGCGGTGTAGATACGGTTCTCATGGGCAGGAAAACCTATGACTGGATTATGGCCCATGCCGAGTTCCCTTATACCGGAAAGGACTGCTATGTATTTTCCCATACGCCCAGGGGGAATACAAAGGATGTGACCTTTGTTTGTGAGAACGCGGCGTCCTTTGCTTCTCATTTGAAGGAGCAGCCCGGAAAGCAGATCTGGCTGGTGGGTGGCGGCGGATTGCTTCGCCCTCTTCTGGAAACCGGGCTTGTGGATGAGATGATTTTAACCGTTGCGCCGGTGGTGCTGGGGAAGGGGATCCCTCTGTTTCAGAATCTGGAAACAGAAAGGAACTTTGCCCTGAAGGGCATGGCGCGGTATGGCCAGTTTGCTCAGCTTCGCTATGCCAAAGAGGATGCGGGGAAAACAACATGATTCGAATCAGAAGGGCGGAAGGCGCCGACCTGAATGGCCTGGCAGCCTGGGACAGGCATATCACCCGGGCGCGGCTGGGAAAGACCATAGAAGATGGCCGCGTCTTCCTGGCGGAACAGGAAGGGACGTTTGCCGGGTGGCTTCGGTACAATCTGTTTTGGGACAGCCTTCCCTTTTTGAATATGCTCTATGTCCCGGAAGAATACCGGGGACAGGGCGTTGGTAAGGCGCTGATGGCCTTTTGGGAGGAAGAAATGGTACAGCAGGGCTTCCGGGACGTACTGACCTCCACGGCGGCCTGCGAGGACGCCCAGCATTTTTACTACAGCCTTGGCTATGAGTCGGTGGGCGGATTTTTCCCGCCGGAGGAAGGCTATGAGCTGATCCTGAAAAAACACTTGCTTTGACGATCCATTCCTGAATTGGAGGAATTTCAATATGTTTGTAGATAAAGTACGAATCACCGTAGCCGGCGGCCGGGGCGGTGACGGCGCGGTGGCCTTCCACCGGGAAAAATACGTGGCCTCCGGCGGCCCGGACGGCGGCGACGGCGGACACGGCGGAAGCGTGATTCTCCGGGTCAACGACAACCTGTCCACGCTGCTGGACTTCCGGTACAAGCGGAAGTATCAGGCCGGGGCGGGGGTCAACGGCATGGGCCGGAAGATGGCTGGCAAGCGGGGAGAAAACCTGATTATCGAGGTGCCCCGGGGCACGGTAGTTCGGGACAGCGAAACCGAGGCCATCATCGCCGACATGTCCACCGGCGAGGATTTTGTGATTGCCAAGGGCGGCCGGGGCGGCTGGGGCAATGCCCATTACGCGACCCCTACCCGTCAGGTTCCGCGCTTTGCCAAGGCGGGCCTGAAGGGGCAGCAGCGGGACGTGATCCTGGAGCTGAAGCTTTTGGCGGACGTGGGCCTGGTGGGCTTCCCCAATGTGGGTAAGTCTACGCTGCTGTCCGTCACCTCCAACGCCCGGCCCAAGATCGCCAACTATCATTTTACCACATTGTTTCCCAATCTGGGTGTGATCTACGTGGATGAGGGTGTTTCCTTCGTTATGGCGGACATTCCCGGCATCATCGAGGGCGCGGCAGAGGGCGCGGGGCTGGGACACGACTTCCTGCGGCACATTGACCGGTGCCGGCTGCTGGTGCATGTTGTGGATGTATCCGGCAGCGAGGGACGGGATCCGGTGGAGGACTTTCATGCCATCTGCGAGGAGCTGCACAGCTACTCTGTGGACCTGAGCAATCGGCCCATGATCGTGGCCGCCAATAAGACGGACCTTCTGCCGACCGACAGCGACAATCTGATGAGGCTTCGGGCCGCGGTGGAGGAGGCGGGCTGTGAGCTGTACGAAATCAGCGCCGGTACCACCCAGGGTACCAAAAACCTGATGCGGGTGGTGGCGGAAAAGCTCCGGACACTGCCTCCTGTGACCATTTACGAGCCGGACTATGTGGAGGTGGTGGAGCCGCCGGTGGATCCCAGCGCCTTTGACATCGAGCACTACGGCTCCACCTGGCTGATCACCGGCGCCTGGCTGGAAAGGCTCATGCAGAATGTGAATTTTGAGGACTACGAGCAGCGAAACTACTTTGACCAGCAGCTTCGCAAATACGGCCTCTTTGCCCGGCTGGAGGAAATGGGAATCCAGGATGGGGACACGGTAGACATCTACGATTTCGAGTTTGAATACCAGCGGTAAAAAGTTTCTCCTTTTTGCGAAAATCGTTTGCCAAAATCGCTTTTTTTCGATATAATAGCTTACGTCAGGAGTTTGATTACAAACTCGTGGTGTAAGCTATTTTTATGAAAGCCGCGTATTGATATTGCAAAAAGCCTATGGGTATTTCATCATATAAGGAGGACGCCATGATCCGTAATTTAAATCAGGTCACGTTTCAGCTCTTCGGTACGGTGTCGTCGGAGAAAAGTCAGAACATCAGGCCCGGAGACAAGGCAATGGCAGCTTCCTGGAAGCTGCAAAAGACAGAGCAGGTATTGTATCGGGCTGTATCCGAAACCTGGATCAGCTGCGGCAGCGGCACCAGCGTACTGACCGTCAGCCGGGATGGGGAAACCTTTTATCAGTTTTATTTGGACAAGAGGGCCTGCATTGCTCCCGGGGTGCTGTTTTCCCTCAGCCCCTTTCTGGGCGAGGCTTCCGCCCTGGTGTATACGGAGAAGCAGCCGGAGCAGGTGGGAATTCGGGGCACGGACAGCCTGCGGGTAGACCATCAGCTTCAGGTTGAGGGCATTTACACCTTCTTCTATCAGGAAAAGGAGCAGGGCTTCCTGTTCCCCGGAGAAGCCCATCCCATGGCGGAGCTGACCTATGTGGATCAGGGAGCGCTGCATTCCGTGGCGGATGGACAGGACCTGCTGCTGAAGCAGGGAGACCTGGTGATTTACGGTCCCAACCAGTGGCACATGCAGTACGCGGACATTGGGGTTGCGCCCCGGTTTGTGACACTATCCTTTGACGTTTGCGGGGCGGAGCTGGCTCCGCTGCTGTGCCGGAGGTTCTCGGCGCCCCAGCGTGTGGTGTCCATCCTGCAGGATATGCTGAGGGAACAGGAGAAGATGGACGGCTTCAGCAATGACATCATTTTGTCCCAGCTGAATCTGCTGCTCCTGCTGCTGCTGCGGGAGACGGTGGATCCCCAGGGCGGAAAGCTGCAAACCGCCAACGCCATCCACAGCGAAAATGAGATCATCCGTCAGGCGCAGCAGTACATCTCTGCCCACATCCGGGAGAAGCTGTCGGTGCCGCTGGTTGCCCGGCAGGTGGACGTCAGCTCCAGCTATTTAACGGCGCTGTTCCACAAGAACCTGCAAATCTCCCCAGGGGAATACATCCGCCGGATTAAGCTCCAGGAGAGCAAGCAGATGATCCGGGAGAACAACCTGAATTTCACGGAAATCGCTGCCCAGCTGCAATACTCTACGGTTCACCACTTTTCCCGGCAGTTTAAGGAAAAGTTCGGTATTACGCCGACAGAGTACGCAAAATCGGTTCGCTGAAAAAAATACAGCCCGCTCAAAAATGGGCGGGCTGCCTTATAGGTCATGCTGCTTTTCCCGCCTTGCGGATCATGTAGATTCCGGCGGCGTTGGAGAAGATGGAAAGCACGTCAAAGGTCATGGCGACGTAGTTTTGATGGCACAGGTCATAGACCACCCACAAAAAGAAGGTTGCGATGATGACGGCCTTCAGCGTGACCTCGTTTTTGACATCCAGGAACCAGGTGACCGCTCCGGCGGCCAGCACGGGAAGCCATTCCAAAGGGCTGACCCTTATGGTGCCCAGGGAAAGCAGGACTTGCAGGGCGATGAAGGCAAGCTTCAGAGGAACGGTCACCTTGGCCTTGAAAAAGACCAGGTTTCTTACAACGCTGACCAGGTTGGAAATGGTGCCGGAGATGCCCCCAAGAAGGAAGTTGCTGACGCCCATCAGGGAAAACTGGAGGCACTGCACCCCCAGAATCTGCTGCTTGGTTTTGAGAAAGCCAATACTGACCATCAAAAGGCAGCCAAGAAACGAAATAATATTACCAATCAGAATCAGACGCATGATGAATTCCTCTTTCTCGAGATGAGACGGCGGCCATATTACAAGGCAGGACCGTCAGTATTTTTTTGAAAACGGCATGCCGTTTTCCTTCCTTATTCAAGGAAGGATGGGTATTGATTAGGATGCTGGAAGCAGGGTATGCCAAAACAATCTGAGGCATTCGCTCTTTTCATTCACTGAGTATACCAGAAGGAAAAGGGACTGTCAATCATGAAAGGACTCACAAAAAAATGATTACACAAAAAACAAGCTATTGGGAAATTCTGAGAAAGGATATTCTGAAAAACAAACAGCTGATGGGGCTTGCCTTGTTTGTGGGGGTGCTGTGCTTCGGGTTTACTATTACGAATTTTTCGATTGGTATTGATGATGCGGCCAGAGGTTATTATTTTTATACCCAGAATGAAGGCAACATGATTCAGCAGGGACGCCTGCTTCACGTGGCCCTGAATACCCTGACCCATTCCGTGCAGTTCATCCCCTTTTTTACGGAGCTTTTGGGTGCATCTCTTTATGTGCTTTCCGCACTGCTTCTGTGTGCGCTATTTCACTATGTGACGGATGGCAGAATTTCCACAGCCGCATTGACAGTATTTGCCGGAATTTACATCAGCAGTTCCATACTGGCAGAAAAGTACATTTACCATCTGGATGTGCTGGCCACTATGGTGTCTTACTGCTGCAATGCTCTGGCGTTGCTGTACAGCTATCGCTTTGTAAAGGAAAAACGCTGGAAAAGCTTTTTGACGGCGATTCCTCTGTTAATGGGAGCAATTGCCAGCTATGAATCTTACATATTCCTTTATATTTCCGGAGTGTTCGCATTGTTTATTCTGGAAATGGCAGTGAATCGGAGGGACAAATCCTTTCGGGAGCTGCTGGGGGAGGGGCTGAAATATGCGGGGACTTTGCTGACGGCACTGGTTGTGTATTACTGTCTGGTTGCTTTCATTCAGGTGATTACCGGACAGTTCGGAATCTTTTCCCGCACGGGAAATCTGACAGAGGAACTGGGACTGCTGGGCACCATTTCCTATGTGACGAGGTCTTTTATCCAGACATTTTCAGATGCGATTGGGGATCGATACCTGCCTGTTTTGGTTTTTTGCTTCTGCTCTGTGGTATGCTTTGGGTTGCTGCTTTGGATGAGCGCAGAGAGGAAAAGCGTGTGGCTGGGGCTTTGTTTCCTTGCCTTGTGGATGTGCAATTTTGCAATCCATTATGCTGCCGGAGGCTTTCTGTACCGGGCGGCACAGACCTTCTGCTTCTTCTGCGGCTTTGTGCTGATGCTCTTAGTGGGAGTGTTTCCGTCCCGAATCTGGAAGATGCTGGTTTGCGGGGCGGCGGGGCTGCTGGTGTTTGTTCAGGCGGCGGATATGAACCGATGGTTTTATAACGACTATACGCGCTATCAAAAGGAAGCCTACGCCATTCACGCCATGGCAAATGAGATCTTAGGGAAATGCGATATTGAAAAGCCTGTGGTCTTCACCAACGCCCCATACGAAGGCTACCTGGATACTGCCCTGTATTCCGGCCGACAGGTCAACGGGAACTCACTGCTATACTGGTGCGGTTATGCATTCCTGGATCCAACCCAGCCCTTTGTCTCGGAAATTTTCCGTATGCACGGCTACGACTTCATTCAGTCGCCCAGCGAAGCCCAATTCGAGCAGGCCTGCCTTGCGGCGGAGAATATGCCCATCTGGCCCCAGGAGGGAAGTATTCAGGAATTTGATGACTTTATTGTAGTGAATTTTGGATGACGGATATATAATGCGTACTGAATAACG
>DEUP01000003.1:4775-18497 GCA_002362625.1 Clostridiales bacterium UBA3259 | reverse complement strand
CTGCTTCCAAAATCACCCCGTCCATTTGGGCGGGGTGATTTTTTATGCCCAGATGTAGCACAACTGGGCTCACTCGATATGTGCAACTAGGCCTCTGCAAAAATGCTATCTCATATATTTCTGAATAAGAAAATTTATCCGCTCCTGATCGTGATTATACTTTCGCCTGCAGCCTTCTTTGTACATATACAAAATGTAGGAATCGTGTTCGATTAAGTTCAAGACCTTTTCAGAGGTAAGGCCGCACTCCTTCAAGTAACCAATACAACCTATAGGATCTGTATAGAAGCGATAGAAAAGCCACCCCGAATCATTTATATCAGTGTAGATTGCTTTTCGTCCTATTTCCTCGCCCAACAAATCAAGGACAGTAGTGATTCTTTCTTTGGACTTCTCCGCGCCGAGGAGTGCAGCTTTCTGGAATATTTTCCATGCGAGATCTGCATCTGAAAAGGCAGATTTAAGATAGTCGGCTAGGAGGTATACCGTATCTGATGTGACAAACAGCCAGTCCTCGTCACTGCAGAATGTGTCATCAACTTCTTCTTGGCTACGGCAAAAGCATAGAACAGCTGCCACCTTTGCGGACTTCCAATTTTCGCAGGGAGTCTGCAGAAAACGATAAATGTTATAATTGTCGAGTTCCCGGGTGAGATGTTTGTCAATGGTAGATTGGGAAATGATTCTCTGTGCCTCAGCCAATGTCTCCATGCACTTATCAGAAGGGAAGCGCAGATTAGGTGTATTTTTCTGTCCATTTTGCTGAAGCTGTTCAAGGTAGAAGTCTACATAAGATTTTGCCTGTTTAGGTGACAGTCCACAGGAAATCAATTTCTTATCAAGCTCAGTAACGAACGCATCATTTGGAGTTGAATCCATTGTGATCTCTCCTTTGCAAGACTGTCTGATTTTTATCGCATATTAGTATCAAATGTCTGATTGTTCAGTCTTCAAAGACACTCTTGCCTAACTTGTCGGGATAATCTTCTGCGTATGGGCACTTACTACCTCTGCGTACGGTTTCGTTCTGGTATGCGCAATATATCATATTGGTTCCATCATAGTAACCATTTGCATTCTTTTTGAACTCAGGAGTAGCGTATCCGCAGTCACAGTTGCAGCCGATAATAACGGCGTCAAATGTGGGAGGCGTGCGAGGTTGAGAAGATTCACTCTGCTTCGCCCTATCAGAGAACAAGAAGACGCAGGCAACGATAGTTACGATAATAATAACAAGCCACAACATAAAGAGTCCTCCAAAAACGAGTTTTTTCAATGATCTGCTTTCGTCCAGTGATTTGTATTAGAACAGCTTCCCGTCTGTAATCCTGATACCGATCTTTACAATCTGCACAGCCAAATAAACCGATCCAATCACATAACCAACAAATAGTGAAGCAATTGATTTACAGATTTTATTTGCAACGCCAGGTTCTTCGAGCCACGCTATCCTGCCGCTTACCATTTTATTTCCAGAGTAAACTGCCCATGCACTGTACAATACAAAAATTAAAACTCCCATTTGTCTTATTTCCTCATATTTCTTTTCCAAATTTTTTGAATAGCTGTAACTATTCGGTCGCCCACATTTGACCGTTTAAATTATTCTTGAATTAGCAGAAACTATGAAACACAACAGAGAATACTGGCAGAATACGTTTTGCCTGATCCCCGCAATTGGATAGATGCCAATGGCTTGTTAATTCAATCATGAGGAAAGAAACGATGTAAGAATTTAAATGCCATAATTGGTTATTAAAGGTTTAAGTATTGAGGGTATCTAGTGACGATTTCATCTTTGATGCTATTCAAGTTGACATAGCGAGAAAGCATATCCAGCTTTTCTTTTGCCGTATTGATTTCGTCCTGACTGGCTTTTCGATTTTGATAGGCGCACATGAACCAAAAAGCTGCTTTTTGGTAGTTTTGTTCTTCACCCCATGTGTCACCCAGATAACTGGTAGCTATGTTAATCTGGGATTCGGTATCACCCAACTTAGATGCTTTCAGCCAAAACGTAAACGCCTTACCTTTCCCAGCAAGAAAACCATATTCTCCATTATAGCACATCCAACCAAGATTACGCAATGCATCTGTTGAACCACGATCTGCTGCTGGCTGAAGATACTGCTTCGCCATTTTGATATTTCTGGCAATTCCATATCCTTTATAATACATGACACCAACACAGGTCATCGCATGGACGGAACCCAACTCGGCTGCCTTGCGGTAATAGACAAGCGCTTGCGCCTGATCCTTTTGGACTCCTCTGCCGAAATAATACATTTTGGCAACTTCTTCATAATCCTGAGGGGAATTTGAAGCTTGTGCTTTTTGAATCAACTCGTAAATATTGGACATTGTGTAAACCTCTCTATTTTAGTATTTGAGTACGACATAATAGTTGAATGTATACTTTCCCTCATATGAGTGGTTAGAACATGTCGCCATCTGTGATCCTGGTGCAAACTTAATAATCCACCAGGCTAGGTAAAAATGATCCAATTACATAACCACTAAATTGTGATACAATTGATTTACAGATTTTATTTGCAACGCCGGGGAAGCCATGCAATTCTATCGCTTAATATTTTATTACCGGAGCAGACTGCTCAGACGCCGCACTAAACAAAAACGACGATGCCTATCATGTATGTCTCTACCTCGAGTTTTGCACTATAGTAGGTTACCATCAGTTCCTTGAAAACGGGGGACTTTCTAACGGCATTCGTAGCAATCCCCGAAGAAGTCAGCGTAACTTCCGTCTGAAAAGCTGTGGCCGATCTCCCTTCCATTGTCATCAAAGTAATAATATACTCCGTTTCCGTTGGACACACTTCTTCCAAGCCTTTTTCCAAAAGGGTCAAAGTAATATGTTACTTCTCCACACTTTAAGCTTACAATCCCATTACTTAAATAGGTGTTATTTCCACTGCGCACTGCCGAACCGCCATTGGGGAGATATGTAATATCCCCACCGGGGTCATACCCGGTTCCGTTATGCTGATCTCTCCCTATGATTGCGTTACTCTTGAAATCCGTATGATAACTAGCTGAAGATGATGTGTCAGATTTTTCTGTATCCACGTCAATAAAAAAATATCCCAAAAATCCCCAGATTCCGACAGCCTCATGCACAAAATAAAATACCCCTGCACATACAAGTAACCACAACATAAAGAATTTCCAGCCCGGCTTGTGAAAAATTACACAGGTAGCGTACATAAGAAAAATATAGAAAAGATATTTCACTTTTCTACCTTCCTAATTCCCGGAGCCTCTCTTGTGCAGATTCAAGGCCCTGTGCCGCTGCTTTTGAGTACCACTCGCTTGCGGTTTCAATATCGTGGTGTCCAAATTCAAAGAGTTGTCCCATCATAAACTGTGCATTTTTCTGCCCCTGATTTGCCGCCTTTTCAAACCATCCAATTGCTTCACTTGGATTGGCTTTAACCCCTATTCCGTCAAAAAGATTTTGCCCAACAACGTACTGAGAAAAGGCACTGCCAAGTTCAGCTGCCTTCAAAAACCACTTGTGGGCCTCTACCTTATCTTCGGCAACACCATCGCCTGTACCATAGGCAAGTGCCAGATTTTCACAAGCATCGACATCCCCCTTTTCAGCCGCTTCTCTGAAACACTTTCTGGCCGTTGTGAAATCGCCTTTTTCCATGTATACCCTCCCCAGAATGCAAGTAGCATCCAAGTTGCCTTGCGCCGCAGACTTACTTATCCAGTAAATAGCCTGATCCAAATCCTTTGTAAAGGTGCCGCGACCGCCAGGCCCCTGTCCAGTGAAGAACATGTAACCATATTGGAGTTGATACTTCGGATCTCCATCATCTCCCTCCGCATTAACTTGGATAAAACGGATGACTTCCTTCGTTTTTTCTTCCTCGGTCATGTCTTCAACTCTTTTAGTCTGGGGAGCCGGATTCTGCTTTACTGATTTTCCAAATAAGAAATTAAAGATTCCCATATTCTTTTACCCTTCTTTCTCTTTTGGGGAATAATATTTCATATTAACGGGTACAATTTTCACTTCCCCACTGTCACGTGAAACAGCATAAAACTGATACTTTACTTTCTCTGATCCCACAACTCCAACACCGAACCACAACACTGGAAGTTCAAAAGCTGAAAAGAGTTGAAGTGCAAATTCAACATCATTTTCTGACAAATCGTACTTTTCAACCAGATGCGAATGAACTAATCCACAAAAACATATTTTTTCCTCTGCCCACTTTTTAATAACGGAATCGGCATATGAACAATCCGGGGAAAAAAAGTACACCCCCGCTTGAATGGCAGGAATCTGGTGGCAGAAATCCAGCCTATTCAAGCGAGTTGTACATCCCAAGAGGAACCCCTGTTCATACCCGGTTGACAAAAAGGCTTTCGTCAACCGGCGCAAAACATCGGGCTGAATATAGAGCATTAATACCGAAACGCAGGGCATGCAGGAGTTGCAGGGCTGAGCCACTCTCCACGATAGGAACACCTCCGTTTGCCATCGTTGTAGTGGTCGTTATCCATCTCCATATAGCGGCAATCTGCACACCGATTGGCACAGCAAGTTCCGCAGGGGAAAGAAGCGGCCTCATTTCTCTTGATGATTTCCTCAATTTTGTTCTGTTCCATTATAAATTCCTTCCATTTCTTTTTATTTCCACATGTATTTCTACAAACGGATATATGAGATTCTAACCCATCCCAATTGCAAAGCGACCTAATAGTACTACTACGGCATAGGGAGGTTTTTTCAAAGTTGCTTGGGTAAATACGGGAACTGTCCTCCACCGGACTATCCCATACTATTGTTGTTTTCGTAACTGCTGAAAAAACTGATGGGTATCATATTCCTGATTTTACGCTTCTCAATATATACCAAATTGGGATATTAAAACTATACCATTTTGGTATCATAATGTCAAGGGGGGATGTGCTATTTTTAGGCTGAAGGAGCTTCGGCAAAGATACAATATCTCTCAGGTCAGGTTAGCACTCGATCTAAACATGAACCAAAACAGTATCAGCCGCTATGAAACAGGAGAGCGGGAGGCGGACTACCAGACGCTCATCAAAATTGCCGATTACTTTCACGTCTCCATTGACTATCTGCTGGGACGGACGGAAAACCCAAAAATGAACCAATAAACGCCTGCTGCGTGTGGTGCAGCAGGCGTTTATTCATCAGCAAGCGATAGAGCGGGCGGGTCTTGACCCGCCCGTTGGGGACGTCAAACAAGAGCAGTTCGTTGAATAGTGAAGCGTGACTGCTTCTGAGAAAGGCTCCCCTTGCACAGGGGAGCCTCCCTCAAAAGCCATTCCCTTTCACCATTCAACCTTCTACTGCAAAAACGTTACCGGGCGGGTTAGGGCATAAACGATAACGGGCCATCCCCCTGCAAATTATCAGCGGGCATTGCCCGGCGCTTCGATTGATGCCCCATTACTAAAAAATGCAGGATACCCACTGGGGTACCCTGCATTTCTTGTTCATCAGATTTAAATATCCTTACTCTTGGAGGCGATTTCCGCCTGGCACTTGGCCAGGAATTCGTCGGGGGTCATGGCCCCCAGGTCGTCGCCCTTGCGGGTGCGGACGGACACGGTGCCGTTTTCCATATCCCGGTCGCCCACCACCAGCATATAGGGAATCTTCTGCATCTGGGCCTCCCGAATCTTGTAGCCCAGCTTTTCGGAGCGGCAGTCGCTCTCCGCATGGATTCCGGCGGCGAGCAGCTTTTCTTCCAGCTCCCTGGCGTAGCCGTGGGCGCGGTCAGTGATGGGCATCACCCGCACCTGGGTGGGCATCATCCACAGGGGAAGAGCGCCGGCGTATTCCTCGATCAGGTAGGCAAGGGTCCGCTCGTAGCAGCCCAGGCTGGTGCGGTGGATGATATAGGGGGTCTTCTTCTGTCCGTCGGCATCGGTGTATTCCATGCCGAACTGCTTTGCCAGCAGCATGTCAATCTGGATGGTGACCAGGGTATCCTCCTTGCCGTAAACGTTCTTATACTGAATGTCCAGCTTGGGGCCGTAGAAGGCAGCCTCGTCAATGCCGATGGAGTACTTCACGTCCAGGTCGTCCAGAATCTGGCCCATGATCCGCTGGGCCTCATCCCACTGCTCTGCCGTGCCCTCGTACTTGTTCTTGGGGTTGGCAGGGTCCCACTGGGAGAAGCGGAAGGTGCACTTATCCAGCAGGCCAACGGTGCCCAGGCAGTACTTTGCCAGATCCAGGCAGTTCTTAAACTCCTCTTCCAGCTGTTCAGGACGGAGGATCAGGTGGCCCTCGGAAATGGTGAACTGGCGGACACGAATCAGGCCGTGCATTTCCCCGGAATCCTCGTTGCGGAACAGGGTGGAAGTCTCCCCCAGACGCATGGGCAAATCCCGGTAGCTCCGGGCACGATTCAGGAATACCTGATACTGGAAGGGGCAGGTCATGGGCCGCAGGGCAAAGCACTCCTTGGTGTCGTCGTTGGGGTCGCCCAGAACAAACATGCCGTCCAGATAGTGATCCCAGTGGCCGGAAATCTTGTACAAGTCGGACTTGGCCATCAGCGGGGTCTTGGTCAGCAGGTAGCCCCGCTTCTGCTCCTCGTCCTCTACCCAGCGCTGCAAGGTCTGGATGACCCGTGCGCCCTTGGGCAGCAGGATGGGCAGGCCCTGGCCAATATAGTCCACTGTGGTAAAGAATTCCAGTTCCCGTCCCAGCTTATTGTGGTCCCGCTTCCGGGCCTCCTCCTGGCGGGCCAGGAAGTCGGTCAGCTCCTCCTTGGAGGGGAAGCCGATGCCATAAATTCTCTGGAGCATCTTCCGCTTGGAGTCTCCCCGCCAGTAGGCGCCGCAGGAATTCAGCAGCTTAAAGCCGTTGTGCTTGATGCGGCCGGTGGAATCCAGGTGGGGGCCGGCGCACAGGTCGGTGAACTCGCCCTGGGTATAGAAGGAGATCACGGCATCCTCCGGCAGGTCGTTGATGAGCTCCACCTTATAGGGCTCGTTTTTCTCCTGCATATAGGCGATGGCTTCGGCCCGGGGCTTCTCGGTGCGCTCCAGGTGGAGGCGCTCCTTGCAGATTTTCTTCATCTCCGCCTCGATCTTTTCCAGATGCTCCGGGGTGAAGGTGAAGGGGGCGTCGAAGTCGTAGTACCAGCCCTCGTCGATGGCGGGGCCGATGGCCAGCTGCACCTCGGGCCACAGCCGCTTGATGGCCTGGGCCATCACATGGGAGCAGGTGTGCCAGTAGGTCTTCCGATACTCGGGATTTTCAAAAGTGTACAGGTTTTCTTCGCTCATTGGGTATACCCTCCTTTAATATTGGGGTGAAAAAAGAACATCCCACCCCTGAAAAGATCAGGGGTGGGATGAAAAAAATCATTCCACGGTTCCACCCTGGTTGCAGCGGTGACGCTGCCACTCATTGGCGCATTAACGGGCGCATCCGGCGGGCCATTTCCGACCCACGGCTCAGAAGTGGTATCCACCCCGGCAGTTTTACAGAAGCCTTGCAGCAAAATGGCTCCCTCTCTGAGAATCTTACCAGAACGGCGTGTCTTCCTCACAGCCTTTTATTAAATGACAACTTAGCACATTTTCGCCGAAATGTCAAGCGGATTTCTGGCGCAAGGAAAAAATTGTAATTTGCCCATCCCCAATTTCAACCTGATCAGTCCATTTCGCAAACCGCTGCCGGAGGCAAAAAATAATGGGCTTGGTATTTTCGTCTCAGAATTGGGAAGAAAGTCGAAATATCAGACTTTCCATAAGATTTTTCGGCAAAATGTTCGAGAAGTGGGAACTATCGCTCTTGGTAATACCCCCATCATAAAAAGTTCTCGGCAAGCGTTTTTTGTCTTTACCCTGCCGGGCTACAGCTCCTGCTCCCGGAGCCAGATCAGAAAGCTCTGTGCCAGGGACAGCTGCTTTGAATTCATATCCTTCAGCAGCTCCGCCACATCCTTCCAGGGTTCGTCATCATAGCGAATGGTTCCCGTCAAAAAGGTATCAGGGGTGGTTTCCAGCGCCAGGGCCAGCTTCATGACAACCTCCAAAGAGGGGATGGATGTGGCCCGCTCGATGCAGGACAGATACTTGTCATTGATACCCGCCCGCTCGCAGACCTGGGTCTGGCGAAGCCCCAGCTCTTTTCTTCTCTGGGCAATTCTCCTGCCGATTTCAGAGTAATCCAATTTCAATGCTCCATCGCCTCCATGGAGTACATTCTAACCGCTTTTCTCTAAAGCAAAAACAGTCTTAAAGTTGAAAATTCCACTTGACATGCGAATAACTTAGCGTTATAATCGGTTTAGCCGCTTGAGGATAGAATTCTTCCAAGTGATGGGTTGCGGCAGGTGGTATCTTGCCGCGGGAATCCCGCTGTACGAAAGTTATTTATCAGCTTCGGCTGTTAAATAAAAATATCAAGAAAGGAGAAACAAAGTATGAAGAAGGTTATTTCCCTTGTCCTGGCCGTCGCTCTGTTTGCTGCTCTGTCTGTTGTCGCATTCGCCGAGGTGGAGACTCACTATGATGGCTACTGCCATCCCTATTTCGGTGAGATGTGGGTTGAGCAGGAAGACGGCAGCTGGAAGGTGGTGGAAGACGGCGTGTGGCCCTACATGAACAATGGCACGCCGATTACCAAGGATCAGTTTGAGGCTGCCGTCCGTGAGTCCTCCGACCACGTGGATGTCACCATGCCCGCTGGCATGGAGCTGCGCTGGACCAAGCACTCCGAAGCCATCACCGCTGCCGACCTGGAAGCTTTCACCGACTACAAGAACCTGACCGTTTTCTATCAGAGAATGGTTAAGACCAACGCTGCCGGTGAGATGACCGTCAAGCTGTGGGACTGCTGCGTTGCTAAGGATCAGCAGGTTGTCGTTCTGGCTCATGATGCCACCAACGGCTGGACTGACCTGGCCCCCAACTGCGGTGACAAGACTGTTACCGTTACCGTGCCCGATGGCATGGACTCCTTCGTTGTCTGCCTGGCCTACTAATTCCAAGCACAGCACCTGAGTTCTATTCAGGCAAACACCCTCCGCACCCATGTGCGGGGGGTGCTTTTTTTGTTAGAACATTGTCCGCTTTAAGGAATATATTATATTTGACAGTAAATGTTGAATATGTTATAATTCTTTTACAAGAGGATACGAAGGCATCACAGCCAAGATTCTCTTTGAGAATGTTCCCTATGAAACCGCTGCTGCCGCTCTGCAGAAGATCATTGCAAGCGGTATTCTCCCTCACTTAACTTACAAAACTATGGCAGGACGTGAATCAGTGTCCTGCCATTGATTGTATATGTCCAAGGAAACGGTCATTCACAGATACACAAGCCTTTAACCGTTACGAAAGCGGGCGGGTCAAGACCGACCCCTACGGGGTGATGCCGCACCGGCGGGATTTGTTTTTCCCAGTTGACAACGGCACCGGGAGCGGATATAATAAGCATGTGCTTATAAAATAAACTTTTCTTTAGGAGGCCGGCCATGACCAAGCGGGAGCGACAGATTCTACAGCTCATCGAGTCCAATCCCCTGATCTCCCAGCAGGAGATCGCCGAGAAAATGGGCATCACCCGTTCCAGCGTGGCGGTTCACATTTCCAACCTGACCAAGAAGGGCTGCATTGCCGGGCGGGGCTACGTGCTGCGCAGCGGCAGCTACGCCGTGGTGGTGGGGGGCGTGAATGTGGACATTGGGGGCCGCTCCTTCGCGCCCCTGGTGGCGGCGGATTCCAATCCCGGGGTCGTGCGGATGAGCCTGGGGGGCGTGGGGCGGAACATTGCCCACAACCTCTCTCTGCTGGGCACCGATGTCCATCTGCTCACCGCCTATGGGGACGACCTCCACGGGGAGCGGGTGGCCGCCTCCTGCTCCGAGCTGGGCATCGACCTGAGCCACGCCCTCCGGGTGGCAGGGGGCGTCACCTCCACCTATGTGTATCTGGCAGACCAGCACGGCGAAATGGCCCTGGCGGTGTCCGACATGGAAATCTGCAAGCGCATCACCCCAGCCTACCTGGCCTCCCAGCTTTCCCTGTTGCAAAATGCCCAGGTGGTGGTGGCGGACGCCAACCTCAGCGCCGAATCGCTACAGTATCTGGCGGAAAACTGCACTGTTCCCCTGTTCGTTGACCCGGTTTCCACCGTCAAGGCGGAAAAGCTCCGGCCCATCCTGGGGAAAATTCACACCCTTAAGCCCAACCGGCTGGAGGCGGAGCTGCTGTCCGGAGTCCCCATCCGGACGGAAGCGGACCTGAACCGGGCGGCGGATGTACTCACGGAGCTGGGGGTGCACAGAATGTTCATCTCCCTGGGGGCCCAGGGGGTGTTCGCCGTGATGGGGCAGCAGCGGCTGCGGCTTCCCACACTCCCGGGCAGGATCGTCAACACCACCGGCTGCGGCGACGCCTTTATGGCCGCCCTGGTCTGGGCATACTTAGAGGGCATGGACCTGGGCCGCACCGCCCTGGCCGGCCTGGCCGCCGGTTCCATCGCCATGGAGTCGGAGGAAACCATCAACCCCGCCCTGTCCTCCCAGGCGGTGAAAACCAGAATGACGCGCGAAAAATGAGGAATTGGGCGGTGCAGGCCGTTATCCTCTCAATTCCTAACTCCTAATTCCCCAGCTATCTTGTATCTCGTATCTTAATATCTTACTTGAAAGGAAATAACAGCATGAACGTAAACAAGTATTTGGATGTCAATCCCGAGGTGGCCCAGGCCATCGAACAGGGCAAGCCCGTGGTGGCCCTGGAATCCACCATCATCTCCCACGGTATGCCCTATCCCCAGAATGTGCAGACGGCCCTGAACGTGGAGAAAATCATCCGGGAGAATGGGGCTGTGCCCGCCACCATCGCCATCATCGGCGGCCGCCTGAAGGCGGGCCTCACCCCCGAGGAGATTGAATACTTCGGCAAAAAGGGCCGGGCCATCCACAAGGCCTCCCGCCGGGATCTGGCAGTGCTCTGCGCCAGGGGGGAGGACGGCGCCACCACCGTCACCACCACCATGATGATCGCCCACATGGCGGGCATCCGCTTCTTTGCCACCGGCGGCATCGGCGGCGTCCACCGCGGAGCTGAAACCACCATGGACATCTCCGCCGACCTGGAAGAGCTGGCCAGGACCCCTGTGATGGTGGTATGCGCCGGGGCCAAGTCCATTCTGGATTTGGGCCTGACTCTGGAATACCTGGAAACCAAGGGCGTGAGCGTGCTGGGCTACCAGACCGAGGAGCTCCCCGCCTTCTACACCCGCAAGTCCGGCTTCGGCGTGGACTACCGGATGGACTCCCCCGCCGAGCTGGCCGCCGCCTTCAAGGCCCAGAACGACATGGCTCTGGGAGGCGGGATGCTGGTGACAAACCCCATCCCGGAGGAATACTCCATGCCCAAGGAAATCATCGACGCCGCCATCGACCGGGCCATTGCCGAATGCAACGAAAAGGGCATCAAGGGCAAGGAGACCACTCCCTTCCTGCTGGCCCGGGTGGCGGAGCTCACCGGCGGCGACAGCCTGGCCAGCAACATCCAGCTGGTCTACAACAACGCCAGACTCACCGCCCAGACCGCCGCGGAATACTGCAAGCTGTAATTCCCCCTCCCCCGCCCATTCGGCGGGGGAGATTTTTCATAAGCCATTGAAAAGCGGCGCCTTCTGGGGTATAATGGGAAATTAGGAATTGTCCATATTGGCTTTGCTGATCGGCAAATTGGTGTTTGACGATTTGCTGCACACCCGTAGGGGCGGGTCAGGGAAAAAGCGATAATTGACCAGCCCCGTGCGACATTGGGGGGAAGCGCCCTGCGCTTCAACATATCAAAACACAGGAGGGATAGCAAATGGCGGAATTGATTTCTCTGGTGGTGCCCTGCTACAATGAGGAGCAATCCCTGCCCTATTTTTGGGAGCAGACAGATGCCGTGATGCGGCGGATGTCAAATCAGGAATTTGAGGTCATTTTCGTGGACGACGGCTCCAAAGACAAGACCCTGGAATTTCTGCGCCAGCTGGCAGGGAAGGACAAGCGGGTAAAATATCTGTCCTTCTCCCGGAATTTCGGGAAGGAGGCGGCTATGTACGCCGGGCTGTCCCACGCCAAGGGGGACTACGCCGCCGTGATGGATGCGGATTTGCAGGACCCCCCTGCCCTGCTGGAGCAGATGTACCACGCCGTCACCCAGGAGGGCTACGACTCCGCCGCCACCCGCCGGGTCACACGGAAGGGAGAGCCCCCCATCCGCTCCTTCTTCGCCCGGATGTTCTACAGAATCATCAACAAAATGACGGATGTGGAAATTGTGGACGGGGCCCGGGATTTCCGGCTGATGAACCGGAAATATCTGAATGCCCTGCTGGAGCTGAAGGAGCGGAACCGGTTCTCCAAGGGCCTGTTTGGCTGGGTGGGCTTCAAAACCAAATGGCTGGAATTTGAAAATGTAGAGCGCGTTGCCGGTCAGACCAAGTGGTCCTTCTGGAAGCTGTTCAAATACAGCATCGAGGGCATCGTGGCCTTCACCACCACCCCGCTGACCCTGGCCTCCTTTATGGGCTTTTTCATGTGTATGCTGGCCCTGTGCTCCACGGTGTTTATTGTGGTGCGCAAGCTTCTCTTCGGCGACCCGGTTTCCGGCTGGGCCTCCACCGCCTCCATCATCACCTTTATCGGCGGCATCCAGCTCTTCTTCATGGGCATCTTCGGCCAGTATCTGGCCAAGGCCTATACGGAGATCAAAAACCGCCCCATTTACATTATCGCCGAATCCAATTTGGAAACGGAGAAATAAGATGTGCCATTCTCCCCTCTACCGTCCCCTCACCGCTGTTCCCTTTCAAAGAGAAAGCGCCTACGCCGAGGCTCTGCCGGGGCCCCAGCTTTCCCCCTACGTCCGCTGCTTCTGGTTCAGCACCCCGGGGCTGGGCAGCACCGGACTGGTGATCCCCGACACCTGCGCCGATCTGATTTACCGGATCGACCACACCGCTCACACCCTGACGGGGAGCTTTTGCGGCGTCAGCGACGAGAGCTTTGTGTCCCATCAGATGGTTCCGGCGGGGCACCGGGTCCATCTCTTCGGCATCCGCTTCTACGCCTGGACGGCCTGCCTCTTTGCCCAGGACTCCCTGGCCGGTTCCCGAAACCGGTCGGTTGATCCCCGGGCCCAGTTTGAATGGCTGGATACCGCTCTGCGTCAGCATCTGCTGGAGCTCCCCACCTTCAGCGCCCAGGCGGCCTTTGCCCGGGGTCTGCTGGAAACCCGGCTGGAACGAATCAGCATCAATCCCATTCTCCAAAATGCCGCAGGCCAGATGATTCTGAGCCACGGAAGCCTAAGCGTCACGCAGCTGGCCGGGGAGGTCTTCGTCAGCACCAGGCAGCTGGAACGGGTGTTTCAGGAATACGCCGGAATCAGCCCCAAAAGGCTGAACAATCTGATCCGCTACCAGATGCTCTGGCAGGACTGCCTGACCCGGAGGGACTTTGACATTGCCGACGCCGTGATGAAATTTGGTTATGCCGACCAGGCCCACCTGTGCCACGAATTCAAACGCTACCACACCATGGACTTGACCTCCGCAAAAGCCCTGGCCACGAAAGCTGTCGGAAATTTACAAGAAAAATCAATTCTCATGGGGTAAAATGGAACCACCTCAGCCCTCACCGGGCTGCAAAATTTGGGAAGCTCTGATTAAATCGGCAA
>DEUP01000003.1:0-4479 GCA_002362625.1 Clostridiales bacterium UBA3259 | reverse complement strand
CGATTTATTCAGAGTTTCCTTAGGAGGTCATCACCATGAAATTAACTGTCTGCGGCACCGATTGCAGCGAATGCGGATGCTTTGGCACCATCTGCCAAGGCTGCAACAGCTGTGGGGGGAAGGTCTTTCACGCACCGGAAGGGCAGGCCTGCCCCATTTACCAGTGCGCCCGGGGAGAAAGGGGTCTGGCAGACTGCGGTCAGTGCCCAGCGGTGCCCTGCGAAATCTGGCAAAAGACCCGGGACCCCAAATTTTCCGACGAAGCCTTTCAGCAGAACATCCAGCAGCGCCTCCATCGGCTCCGGGAGGTAAAAAGGCCCAAATTCTCCAACCCCCTGATCGCCGTGCAGGACATGGCCCAGGCACTGAAATTTTACAAAACCCTGTTTGATCTGGACGTGGTATGCGACCTGGGCTGGTGCAAGGTTTTGTCCTGCGGCCTGACCTTGCAGGAGCATTTCGACAAAATCGCCGGTTTCCCAGCGGAAACCATGAAATTCCGCTCCAATACCATGGAGCTGTACTTTGAAACTGAGGATTTCGATGGCTTTATGACCCTGCTGGACCGAAATCCCCAGGTGGAGAAGCTCCACGAGGCCCGGACCTACCCCTGGCTCCAGAGGGGCATTCACATTTATGATCCCGCCGGCCACCTGATTGAGGTCTCGGAAAGTATGTATTCGGTGGCGTGCAGGCAATTCCGGCAGGGGAAAAGTGCTGCGGAGGTTGCCGAACTGCTCCAGCATCCCCAGCAGGTGGTGGAAAGCTGGTATGAGAAATATCAGGCAGAAAAGTTCTGATTCAGCGGCTTTCCGCCGGGCAATGACGTACCCACAGAAGGAGGAAACATGAGTAAGGAAATCAAAGTCATACCCTATCTATCCTTTCATGGAAACTGCAAGGATGCAGTGGATGCCTATATCAGCGCTTTTGGGGGAGAAATCTGTTATATTTCACGATGGACGGAACATAATTTTGAAACCCCGGAGCAAATCGGGAAAGTAATGCACGTGGAGTTCCGGCTTGGCAGCACCCCCATGGCGGGAGGAGACTGCTTCGACGGCACCGGCGTAAATACGGACATCAAGCTGATGATTCACATGGATTCTGAGGGAGAAGCGTTACATGCCATCTCGGTACTGGCGGAAGGGGGCACCCTTCTCTCCCCCCTAAAGCCCCACCCAGAACCGGACGATGACGGCTGCGGCTCCATGATAAAAGACCGGTTCGGCTTTACATGGATCATCACCTGCCCAAACCCGGCGAAACAGAGAGGGTAACCCCTCCAGGGAAGGGACTCTCAAAAAGCGCAGCTTGAAAGAATGTATGTCTAACCAAAGGGTGTCCATAGACGAACAGAAAATATTGTCAGGATATTTTAATCATGAAGAAGCATTTGATCATTGCGGGCGTGCCGCGGTCAGGGAAAAGCACACTTTCTCAGAAAATATCGAAAGATTTTGGATACCAGCATATCAGCATGGACACTATCATTGCGGGAATTGAAAAAACCTTCCCTGAAACAGGCATCAATTCTGAAGCGGATGCCGACCTCTGGGAAAATATCCAGTACATCAGCTCAAAGATGGCATTGTTCATAAGGGCAATGACAGACAGCGGCGAATATGATGAGTGTGATTATGGGATGGTAATCGATATTTTTCAACTATTACCGCAGCATTATGTTCAATATATCGACCCTTCTGTTTGTGATATTTACTATCTCGGCACATCAAAGGTCACGCCAAAGGAACGCTACAGGCTTTTGAAGAAGTACGATACGCCAAAGGATTATACCTATTACAAATCTCCGGAAGAAAACCAAAAGGATTGCGCCGAAATTGTAATGCTGAGTAAAAGGGTGAAGCAGCTTTGCAGTACATACGCACTGCCTTATTTTGATACTTCCTATAACAGGGAACAAGTATTCGATTTCATTTTGTCGGGACTGCACAACGAATCCAATTCCGGAAAATGAAGGCTGATTGAATAAAGTTTTTGTCGGCAAATTTCTCCCCCGCTTACAAAATACTAAGGGAGCTGTGAATCAGCTTTCCCACGATTGATTCACGGCTCCCTGCTTCTCTAATTTGGAGGAAAATGGGTATAGGTCTTTCCCGCCTTTGGGATGCATCCCTTCAGTGCCGCCAGCTGGGAGGCGGTGACGAACTGGTAGCCCTGGGCGGCCAGCTGGTCGATGATGTGCAGGGCGGCGGTGACGGAGCTGTCGGACATGTCGTGGAGAAGGATCACATCCCCATCCGACACATGCTTCAGCACCGCCTGCTCCACGGCATCCGGATTCTGGACAGCCCAGTCCTTGGGGTCCACGGACCAGTTCAAAATCGCCAGATTCCGGGCCTCGGCCACCTGGCGCACCCCGTCGCTGCAGCAGCCTCCGGGGGGACGGAGAAAGCGGACCCGGCAGTTCTCCGGCAGCAGGGCCTCGGTGTCCAGGATTTCCTGGGCGATCTGACGGCGGCCCAGCTCCTGCATATTCTTGTGGCTGTAGCCGTGGTTGCCCACCTCGTGGCCCTCGTCGATGATCCTCTGGGTCTGGGTGGGGTATTCCTTCACCCGGTAGCCGCAGAGCAGGAAGGTAGCCTTGGCCCCCCGCTCCTTCAGGCCGTCCAGCAGCCGATCGGTGTAGCGCCCCGAGGGGCCGTCGTCAAAGGTCAGGGCCACATATTTGGTTTCCTCTGCCCCACGGACGGGCAAAATCAGCATGGGCAGACACAGCAGGATTGCGAGAATTCGGCGCATGGGCTTCACTTCCTTTTTGGGGATTCTCTATGGAACGCAAAAAGCGGAGTTTCCATCATCTTTCTGTTTGACGAACCGGGTAAAATAGGTTATACTGTAGGGTGGAGGGTTGCGAGATGATGCTATGCTGTCCCATCTGCGGGAAACAACTGAATCGGGCAGCAGGAAGCTTTCTCTGCCCCCAGGGCCACAGCTTTGACGTGGCTCGCCAGGGCTATGTGAATCTGCTGACGGTAAGCAGGAAGCACTCCCTGCACCCCGGGGACACCCGAGTGCAGGTCCTTTCCCGCCGGGAATTTCTGGAGGGCGGCTATTACGCCCCCATTGCGGAGGCCCTTATCCATGAGGCCCGGTCCCTTTCCCTTTCCGGGGAGCTGCTGGACATCGGCTGCGGGGAAGGGTATTACGCCGCTCGGGTGGGTCAGGCTCTGAATATGGCCGTCACCGGGCTGGATATCTCCAAGGAGGCCGTCCGCTGCGCCGCCGGGAAGTATAAAAACGCCCTGTGGCTCTGCGCCACCGCCGCCCATATTCCTGTGGAATCGGAAAGCGTGGACCTGGTCACCAGTCTCTTTGCCCTGACGCTGCCGGAGGAATTTCACCGGGTGCTGAAACCGGGCGGGTATGTTTTCCAGGTATTGGCGGCCCAGGACCATCTGCTGGGATTAAAGAAGATCATCTACGACCACCTGGAATTTAAGGAAAAGGATTCCATCCCGGCGCTTCCCGGCTTTCAGCGGGTGAAGTCCCTGTCCATTCGCTTTTCCTTCACGGTGGAGGGGCAGCAGGTGCGCAACCTGTTTTCCATGACCCCCCATGTGTTCCGGGTGAGCAGGGCCGGGGCGGAACGTCTGGAGCAGACGGAAATACTCACGGACACCGCAAGCTGTGTCCTCAACGTCTTCCGGCGTTTATAACTTGCCCGGTAAAAATCAAAGTATAACTGGAAAAAAGTCGAAAAATTTTCATGCCAGGTATTGGCACTACAATGAACGAAAGCATGAGCAGCATGAAAATTTTTTGTGCATCTGCACCGGTTGCCCCGTAGGGGCGAGGTGCAGGCACTGAAATGAATGATTTACTAGGAAAGCTTCGCTGTCATAGTAAAATTCCGGAATCTTCTGGATTCCCGGGGAAAACGGAGAATATGGAATGCTCAACAAGCTAAAATCCATTTGTGATAAATACGAGGAGCTGTGCGCGAAATCCGAACAGCCGGATTTTTACGCCGACCCCAAGAAGGCGGCCAAGCTTCTTCGGGAAAAAAGCGACCTGGAACCCATTGTGGACGCCTACCGCCGCTACACCCAGGCGGAAGCCGACATGCAGGATGCTCAGGAGCTGATGGCCGACCCGGAAATGAAGGAGCTGTGCCAGTCAGTCTACGCCGCCGCCAAGGCCCAAAAGGCCCAGCTTTATGACGAGCTTCAGATCCTGCTGCTGCCCAAGGACCCCAACGACGACAAAAACGTGATCGTGGAGATCCGGGGCGGGGTCGGCGGCGAGGAAAGCGCCCTGTTTGCCCACAGTCTATTCCGAATGTACACCATGTACGCCGCCAAAATGGGCTGGACCGTGGAGCTGATGAACTACAACGAAACAGAACTGGGTGGTGTCAAGGAAGCGGACTTTGTGCTGAGCGGCCGGGGCGCCTATTCTCGGATGAAATATGAGTCCGGAGTCCACCGGGTTCAGCGGGTGCCGGAGACCGAATCC